>JAILRZ010000117.1 GCA_024697845.1 Eubacterium sp.
TGAAAAAATCGAATCTGATGGAGTAATTGCTTCATATATCCACGCTGGTGGAAAGATTGGTGTATTAGTTGAAGCTGATGCTCCAAACACAGATGAAGTGAATGCAGCAATTAAGACAATTGCAATGCAGATTGCAGCAATGAACCCACAGTACGTATCAAGAAATGATATCTCTGCTGATGAACTTGCAAAAATCAGAGAAATCACAATTGACAGTGCTTTAAATGAACCTGAAACACTTCCTAAGCCAGTATTAATGAACTTACTTACAAAGGCTGTTGATACAAAGGCTTGGAGTGATGAAGATATTGCTATCTACGAAGAAAAGAAGAGCAACTTAAACTACCTTTTCAACTTCCTTTCAAAAGAAGCTAAGGCAGCAGTTGTTGAAATCGCTTTAAACGATAAAGCAGAAATCTTAGAAAACAAGATTTTCAACGGTTTGGTAGAAGGACGTATTTCTAAACAGTTAAAGGATATTTGTCTTTTAGATCAGACTTATGTAATGGCAGCAGACGGAAAGCAGTCAGTAGCGAAGTACTTAGAAGAAGTTTCTAAGGAAGCTGGTGCTACAGTAGCTCTTAAGAAGTTTGTTCGTTTTGAAACAGGTGAAGGTCTTGAAAAGAAAGAAGATGACTTCGCAGCAGAAGTTGCAGCTCAGGCTGGAATGTAATTTTTATAAAAAATCTAATATAAAGGAAAGAGTACTTCGGTCTCTTTCCTTTTTTTATGCATTTCAACAAAATGTTAACAAAAAGTTAAAAAAATTTAAAAAATCATTGATAGTTTGATGAAAATGTTATATCATATAGATAGGAAATGGTGAGCGGATTATAGGAGGTTTTCATATGAGTACGTTAAAGAATTTTTTTATAGATGAAACCGGACAAGGGATGGTTGAATATGCATTGATTATTGCATTTATTGCGGCTGTAGTATTTATAGCGGTTCAGACTTTTGGTGGTTCGATTTTAGCATCTCTTGAAAATAGTGGAAGCGAAATTGATAAGGTTCCGAATAAATATTAACGATTACAAATAAATAATAAAAAGGAAAAGGATGTGAAAAAGCAATATAACTTTTTTACATCCTTTTTATTATGGTTCAATGATATTTTCTGTAAATATTTCCGGTTCCACAAGCTGGTCGTAATAAGTATACATTTTTTGGACACTTCTTTCCAAAAAGAAGTAGTGCTTCACATAGAAGAATAGAAAGATGAGACTTCCAAGTGAAAATGCAAAAAGAAAAATGTTGGAAGTTGAAAAAACAAATGCCAAAGAAACAATGCTGATGATTGCAAAAGTTAAGGTCACCAGTAGATGAATGATTCGTTCGTGTTGGTAGAACGATAACTGTATTAGGAAGGATTGCAGAAACTCTTCCTTTTCTTCCGGATTCATTTTTTGAGAAAGCATTTTTTCTACATATTTCATATAATTTTCAACACGTGTGTGCATCGTTATTCCACCTTTCCGATTTGATTATAATCATATTTTAACAAAAACAGATTCAATTGAAAAGACAATGTACAGAAACTGTTTACAAGGAAAAGGTCAGTCGATATAATGATTGTATGAGTAAAAGAGGAGAACGGAAAAAATAATATGAAGGGGTTAGAGCAGTCAAAACTATTTTATGAACAATGTAAGGAAAAAATCAGAATTAAGTTTCCGGAAATTTTTTCAAGAATGGCAATGGGGCTGGTGGGCGAAGGATCAGAGTGTTTTGGATTTGATGATGAAATATCTGTTGATCACGATTTTGACAAAGGATTCTGTATCTGGCTGACAGAAGAGGACTATGAGCGTTACGGAGCAAAGATACAGCAGCTTTATTTCCAACTGTTATCCGGTGAAAAAACTGAAATAAACAGTGCTTATGGAGCAGAAAGAAGGGGTGTTTTATCGGTTGGACAATTCTATCTTCAAAAAACCGGTGGCGTTAAGGGACCGGAAACAGTTATGGATTGGCTTTTGGTACCGGAATATTCTTTGGCGGAATGTGTTAACGGAGAGGTATTCACAGATCCATTAGGAGAATTTACAAAAATCAGAAATCAATTGCTTCAAGGATATCCGGAGGAAGTACGAAAGAAAAAGATTGCAGCCAGAGCTGCAAAAATGGCTCAATCGGGACAATACAATTATCGAAGATGTCTGGCCCATGGAGAAGATGGAGCGGCAAGGCTGGCTTTGGATGGTTTTGTTCAGCATACGATACATATGGTTTATTTGTTAAATAATAAATATTGCCCGTATTATAAGTGGATGTTTCGAGGAATGGAACAATTGGCAATATTATCAGATATCAAGGAGGAGCTTACCGCATTATTGTGTGCTCCGGATACTGAAGAAAATATTCAAGTGAAAATGGCCATTATTGAACAGATTGCAGGCCGGGTTATTGAAGAATTGAAAAGACAGGGGCTTTCCACGGAAGATGGAGATTATCTGGAAAGTCATGGATTTTCAGTGATGGAAAAAATAACAGACTCGGATTTGAAATCATTACACATTATGGCAGGAATATAATTAAAGGAGGTTTCTTATGGACAAAAAAGCAATGTACAAATTATCTTATGGGTTGTTTGTGATTACGGCAAAAGAAGGAGACAAGGATAATGGATGTATCACCAATACAGCAATTCAGGTCACCTCTGAACCAAATCAGATTTCTGTGGCGGTAAACAAGTCAAATTATACACATGATATGATTTCTCGTACAGGAAAGTTTACAGTTTCCATATTAAGCGAAAAAGCAAGTTTTGATTTGTTTAAGCATTTCGGATTTCAATCGGGTCGGGATGTTGACAAGTTTGCGGATTTTCAGAACTGTAAAAGAAGTAGTAACGGAACGATGGTGGTTATGGAAGGAACGAACGGATATCTGTCTGCTACAGTTGTAAAGGAAATTGATTTGGGAACCCATACGTTGTTTGTTGCAGAAGTGACGGATGGTGAAGTGCTTTCGGGAGAAGCATCAGCAACCTATGAATATTATCAAAGTCACATCAAACCACAACCGGAGAAGTTGGAAAAGTCTGCTTCCGGAAAGAAAAGATGGCGCTGTAAAGTATGTGGATATATTTATGAAGGGGATGAATTGCCAGAAGATTTCACCTGTCCACTTTGCAAGCATCCGGCATCGGATTTCGAATTGATTGAAGAATAGATAATAAAAATAACGGCTCAGCATATCAATACTGGCCGTTATTTTTTGTTGAAATCTTAAATGGTTTCAATCTTAATAATATTGGTATTTCCGGATACGCCATTGGTCAGGCCACCGGTCATTACTAATTTGTCACCTTTTTTCAGGTTTAATGCATCCTGTGCAAGCATCTTAGCATTGTAGAATAAAACGTCTGTAGAATTGAATTTTTCACACATCAAAGGGGTAACACCCCAAGAGAGTGCTAATTTTCTCCAGGTTTTTTCGTCCGTTGTGATTCCTAAGATATCCACCGGACTACGGAAACGGGAAATCATTCGTGCAGTCATACCGGAAAGGGTACATACTGCAATACATTTAGCGTCCAAATCAATTGCCATTCCACAAGTGGAGTGAGAAACTGCATCTACCGTGTTTCTGATTTCGAAATCGGCATTACGGAAACGTTTGGAGTAGTGAATATTTTTTTCTGTGTGTTCAGTAATCATAGACATTACTTCCAAAGCTTTTACCGGATATTTTCCGGCAGCTGTTTCTCCGGAAAGCATTACAGCACTGGTTCCATCGTATACCGCATTGGCAACGTCTGAGATTTCGGCTCTGGTTGGTCGCACATTGGTAATCATGGATTCCAGCATTTCTGTTGCAGTAATGACACGTTTTCCTAACATTCGACATTTGGTAATCAGTTTTTTCTGAATGGCAGGGAGCTGTTCAAATGGAATTTCCACACCCATATCTCCACGACCAATCATAATTCCATCGGATTCTTCACAAATGGATTCGATGTTGTCAATACCCGGCTGGTTTTCAATTTTGGCAATCAAGTCAATATTCTTTGCACCGTTTTCCTTTAAGAAATTTTTGACATCAAGCATATCCTGCTTCTGTGAAACAAAAGAGCAGGCAATGAATTCCACATCATTCTTGATTCCGAAAAGTAGATCGGCTTTATCCTGTTCGCTAAGATAATCCTGTTTTAATACTTTGTTCGGAAAACTCATGCTTTTGGTATCGGATAAGATACCGCCAACGGTAACAGTAGTGACGATTTTGGTCCCTTCAATTTTCTGTACCTCAAATTCCATTAATCCGTTATTTAATAAGATGCGATCTCCGGGATTTAAATCCTTATGGAGGTTTTTGTAAGAAACGGAAACCTGAGTTTCATCGCCTTCCACATCTTCTGTATTAAATGTAAAGGTAGCACCTTCGTCCAATTGAACTTTTCCTTCTTTGAAAGTTTTAATTCGGTATTCCGGTCCTTTGGTATCAAGCATAATGGAAACCGGAACTCCTAGTTCAGAACGAACCTTTTTAATCAAATCAATTTTTTCCTGTTTTTCTTCATGGGTACCATGAGAGAAGTTGAGTCGAGCAACGTTCATTCCTGCTAAACACATTTCCCGTAAGGTCTTCTCATTTCCACTGGAAGGACCGATGGTACATACAATTTTAGTCTTTCGCATTTTTTCTCCTAACCGCTGCAAAACTGTAGCTTTATATTTTTCGCCTATTACATCTTACATCAAAATTAAATTAAAGCAATACCCAAAACAAAAAAATAGTCTGTCTTTATTTTTCTAACAAGATATGTTATTCTATTCCTAGCGTAAAAATTCAAAAATGAAAGGCTCTTTATTGAGAAGGTGCATAAAATGAATCGAGTTTTGCTAAAACTTAGCGGAGAAGCTCTTGCAGGAGATAAAAAGACCGGGTTTGACGAGGATACCTGTGTGGCAGTAGCACGTCAGGTAAAGAAAATCGTGGATCAGGGAGTTCAGGTTGCTATCGTAATCGGAGGTGGAAATTTCTGGAGAGGTAGAACCAGTAATAAAATAGATCGCCCGAAAGCAGATGGAATCGGAATGCTTGCGACGATTATGAATTGTATGTATGTTTCCGAAATATTCCGAACAGAAGGAATGGATACAAATATTTATACACCGTTTCTGTGTGGGACGTGGACAAAATTGTTTTCGAAAGATGAGGCAGTCAGCGACTTGAATGATGGAAAAGTAATTTTCTTTGCAGGTGGAACCGGACATCCTTATTTTTCAACAGATATGTCTATGGTTCTTAGAGCAATTGAAATAGAAGCAGACTGCATCCTTGGGGCAAAAGCTGTAGATGGTGTCTATGACAGTGATCCAGCCAAAAATCCGGATGCGAAAAAATATGATGAACTTCCGATTTCCAAAATTGTTGATGAAAGATTGGGAGTTATTGATCTTGCAGCAAGCGTTCTGGCAATGGAAAATAAAATGCCGATGTTATTGTTTGGACTGAACGAACCAAACAGCATTGAACGGGCAGCATGTGGTGAAAAAATAGGAACAAAGATTACAGTAGAATAATTAAGGAATAAAAGGAGTAAAACAATGGAAGAATTAATGATGACTTATGAAGAAAAAATGGAGAAATCTCTGAACAATTTACATGAAGAATTTTCTACAATCAGAGCCGGGAGAGCAAACCCTCACATTTTAGATAAAATCAAAGTGGATTATTACGGAGCACCAACACCATTACAGCAGGTGGGAAATATTTCCGTACCGGAAGCAAGAATGATTTGCATTCAGCCATGGGATGCAACATTGTTAAAGGAAATCGAAAAAGCAATTAATATGTCAGACGTTGGAATCAATCCTACAAATGACGGAAAAGTAATTCGTCTGGTATTTCCTGAGTTAACAGAAGAACGAAGAAAAGACCTGGTAAAAGATATTAAGAAGAAAGGTGAAAGTGCAAAAGTAGCCATTCGAAATATTCGTAGAGATGCCAATGAAGCAATCAAGAAAAAAGGAAAAGAGGATGGCATTTCTGAAGATGAAATTAAAGAATATCAGGATGATGTTCAGAAATCAACAGATGCATTTATCAAGAAAATTGATGATGCAGTCGCAAACAAGTCAGACGAAATTATGACTGTATAATTATTAGAAAAAACAGAGGAAACAAATGTTTCCTCTATTTTCACTTTATTTGTATGCACGACGAGGAAAATGCAGAAAGCCTGCTTTGGGGCATTTGACGACCGTGATACAATCCCGAAACAAGCGTAGCAGTTTCGATGATTAAATTTTAGGAGGATTTAATGGCAAAGAAAATAGACTTAGAAGGATTGGTGATTCCGGAGCATGTGGCGATTATCCTGGATGGGAATGGAAGATGGGCAAAAAAAAGACATCTCCCAAGAACGGCAGGGCATGTTGCAGGTGCAAAGACCGTGGAAAAAATCATTGAAGATGCCCATGAGATGGGAATCAAGTATATTACCATGTATGCATTTTCCACGGAAAACTGGAATCGTCCCGAAGATGAAGTAAAAGCATTGATGAAGCTTTTGAGAAATTACCTGAAAGATTGTATTGAAAGAGCAAATAAAAATAAGATGAAAGTGAAGGTTCTTGGAGATAAGAGTCGACTGGATCAGGATATTATTGATAGAATTAATGAGCTGGAGGAATGTTCAAAAGAGAATACAGGAATCCAGTTTAATATTGCCCTGAATTACGGAAGTAGAGATGAAATCCGCAGGGCGGTACAAAAAATCGGAAATTCAGTAAAAGAAGGAACCCTGAAACCGGAAGATATTTCCGAAGATATCATAAGTAGTTATCTGGATACTGCTGGAATTCCGGATCCAGACTTATTGATTCGTACCAGTGGAGAAATTCGACTCTCCAATTATTTGTTATGGCAGTTGGCGTATACGGAATTTTATTTTACCGATGTCCTGTGGCCTGACTTTAATGCAGAAGAATTAAAGAAAGCGATTGTTTATTTTAATGGTCGTGATCGTAGATATGGAGGAGTAAAATAATGTTGAGCAAGTTTGCCAATAAATCATTCTTTTTAAGATTGGGAAGCGGAATCTGTTTGATTGCGTTAATTTTGTTGACAATTATACCGGGAGGAAAGGTATTGTTTGCCGCCAATCTGTTAATATCACTGATTGGTGTATATGAATTATATAAAGTGTTTGGAATTGAAAAAAACAGCCTTGGAATTACAGGATATTTGTTTACACTGATTTATTATGGACTTATTTATTTTGGAACTGTAAAGCAGGGAGAGATTCTTTTAGCATTCATTGCGGCCTTTTTGATTGTCTTGCTTGCTCAATATGTCTTTTTCTTCCCAAAATATAAGACAGAACAGATTTCCAATACATTGTTGGGAATGATTTACGCAGGAATTTTATTGTCATACATCTATTTGATCCGTCAGGGAATGGATGGAAAATATACGGTATGGTTGATTTTTCTTTGTTCCTGGGGTAGTGATACCTGTGCTTATGTGGCAGGGGTTGCTTTGGGAAAACATAAAATGGCACCGGTATTAAGTCCGAAAAAATCCATTGAAGGTGCGGTAGGTGGTGTCATTGGTGCGGCAGCATTAGGGGCAATATATGCTTCAGTATTTTCAGAAAAACTAAATGTTCCGGGAAATCCAATTGTGATTTTTGCTGTGATTTGTGCAGTGGGTGCTTTAATTTCCATGGTGGGAGATTTGGCAGCTTCAGCAATTAAGAGAAATCATGAGATTAAGGATTACGGATATCTGATTCCGGGACATGGTGGAATTATGGACCGTTTTGACAGTGTAATTTATGTTGCACCGATTGTATGGATTTTATTGGAAATCGCACAAAAACTTGCATAACCCGTAAGGAAGTGGAGTAAAAATGAAAAAAATAGCAATTTTAGGATCAACAGGCTCAATTGGAACACAGACGTTAGAGATTGTTCGTGCAAACAATGATCTGGAGGTGGTATCTATTGCAGCAGGATCCAATATTATAAAACTGGAAGAACAAATCAGGGAATTTCATCCAAAGGTTGTCTGTGTGTTTGACGAAAAAGCAGCAGAACAATTAAAAGTGGCAGTAGCAGATGTTTCTGTACGGATTGTTGCCGGAATGGATGGACTGATTGAAGTGGCAATGGTAGCGGAAGCAGAAATCGTTGTAACTGCTTTTGTAGGAATGATTGGAATTCGTCCGACACTGGAAGCAATTCGTGCCGGAAAGGATATTGCACTAGCAAATAAGGAAACCCTGGTTACTGCAGGGCATTTGGTTATGAAGGAAGCAGAAGAATGCGGTGTGAAAATTTTGCCGGTAGATAGTGAGCACAGTGCAATTTTCCAGTCACTAAACGGGGAGAACCCAAAGGAAATTGAGAAGATCCTCTTAACGGCTTCCGGGGGACCGTTTCGTGGATGGACCAGAGAACAGATGAAAAATGTTCAGGTGGAAGATGCCTTAAAACATCCAAATTGGGCGATGGGACAAAAAATAACCATCGATTCCTCTACAATGGTAAATAAGGGATTGGAAGTAATCGAAGCCAAATGGTTGTTTGGAACTTCCTTAGAGGACATCCAGGTGGTTGTTCAGCCGCAAAGCCTGATTCACTCTATGGTACAGTTTCGCGACGGAGGCATTATGGCACAGCTTGGAACACCGGATATGAAGTTGCCAATTCAGTATGCGTTATACTATCCGGAACGACGATTTCTTGCAGGAGAAAGAGTTGATTTTGCGAAAATCGGACAGATTACCTTTGAAGAACCGGATTTGAATAATTTTCCGGGATTGGCATTGGCTTATCGGGCCGGTGAGATTGGTGGAACGATGCCAACAGTCTTTAATGCTGCAAATGAAAAAGCAGTTGCGATGTTTTTAGGAAGAAAAATATCTTATCTGACAATTATTGAAATAATAGAACACTGTATGAAGGAACATCAGAAAGTTGAACATCCTTCAGTGGAAAAGATTCTGGAAACAGAACAGGAGGTTTATGAGATCATTGCTCATAAATGGGGAAATTAAAAAATTGCGGAGAAATGGAGAAGAAGTATGCAAACTGTAATTAGTATTGTTGTAGCGCTGGTTATTTTCAGCCTGTTAGTTATATTTCATGAATTTGGTCACTTTATTGTTGCCAGAAAATGTGGCGTAGTTGTCAATGAGTTTTCGGTGGGTATGGGACCGAGACTTTGGAGCAAAGTTGCTAAAAGCGGAACAAGATATTCTTTAAAAGCGTTACCGTTTGGTGGCTCTTGTGCCATGCTTGGTGAAGATGAGGATAATGATGAAGAAGGTTCTTTTAACTCAAAACCGTTATGGGCAAGAATGGCAATTGTTTTTGCGGGACCGTTTTTTAATTTTATTCTTGCATTTTTACTGGCGTTAGTTGTGATTGGATTTAGAGGAGCAGATCCATCTTATGTGACAAATGTTAAGGAAGGAAGTGCAGCACAAAAGGCCGGATTGCAGAAGGGAGACCGAATTGTTCGAATGAACGGATCCGGAATCTCTTTAGGAAAAGAAATTTACCTGGAAGAAGTCCTGAATCCATTAGATGGAGAAACTATGAACCTAACAGTGGTTCGTAATGGAAAGAAACAAAAAATTTCCTACAAACCGGATTCGGAAAAGAAGCCTTTGTTTGGATTTGTGTATGCCAATGATGATACGGAAGTAGCTGTGTTGTCAGTATCTGAAGGCTCTCCAATGGACCGTGCCGGCGGGAAAGTCGGAGATATTGTTGTTGCAATTAACGGAGAACGAATTAAAGGAAGTACAGAATTCCAGAAAACTCTGGCAAAATACAAAGGGGATAACTATACGGAAACGGAATTTGAAGTAACGTTATTGAGAAATCACAAAGAAGTTGTTGTGAAAATGATTCCGCAATATCAAAATAGTTATGATTCGGGATTTTCGTATAACCTGAAAAGAGTGAAACAGTCAGCTTTCGGTGTTGTGAAGTATAGCCTGATTGAAACCAAATATGAAATCAAGATGGTATTAAAGAGTTTGAAACATCTGGTATCTGGAAAAGTGTCAGCAGATGAAGTTTCAGGACCGGTAGGAATCGTGGATAGCATTGGAGATACCTATTCCCATACACAGAAGAGTGGTTGGGTTGTCACATTGTTTACGATGATTAACCTGGCGATTATGCTTAGTGCAAACCTTGGGGTGATGAACCTGTTGCCGATTCCTGCGTTAGATGGTGGACGATTACTGTTATATTTTGTGGAATTGATTACCAGAAAGCGGATTCCAAAAGACAAAGAAGGAATGATTCATTTTATAGGTTTTATTCTATTGATGGGATTAATGTTTTTCCTGATTTTCAATGATATTCGAAAAATATTCTTATAAGAAGATTGAAAAGTGAGAGAGGTGCGAGATGCATAGAGAACAAACAAAAGAAATTTTAATTGGAAATAAAAAAATCGGTGGTGGAAATCCAATTCTAATTCAGTCTATGACAAATACAAAAACTGAAGATGTATCTGAAACAGTAGCGCAGATTTTAGCATTGGAAGAAGCCGGCTGTGATATTGTTCGCTGTGCCGTACCTACAATGGAAGCCGCGGAAGCTTTAAAGGAAATCAAAAAACAGATTCATATTCCATTGGTGGCAGATATTCATTTTGATTATTGTCTTGCCATTGCAGCTATGGAAAACGGCGCAGATAAAATCCGAATTAATCCAGGAAATATTGGAAGTGCCGAGCGGGTAAAGGCTGTGGTGGAGGTTGCAAAGGGAAAAAATATCCCAATCCGTGTTGGGGTAAATAGTGGTTCCCTGGAAGAAAAGTATCTGGAAAAGTATGGCAAAGTAACAGCGGAAGGGATTGTTGAAAGTGCTTTGGAAAAAGTTAAAATGATTGAAGAGTTGGGTTATGACAATCTTGTGATTAGTATCAAATCTTCAGATGTTTTGATGTGTGTGAAAGCTCATGAATTAATTGCACAGCAAACAAACTATCCATTACACGTTGGAATTACAGAATCCGGGACCATTATATCCGGAAACATTAAATCATCTGTAGGACTTGCCTTGATTTTAAATCAGGGGATTGGAGATACCATTCGTGTATCTCTAACGGGAAATCCTATTGAAGAAATCAAAAGTGCAAAGTTGATTTTAAAGACCTTAGGACTTCGTCAGGGAGGAATCTCTGTAGTGTCCTGCCCTACCTGCGGAAGAACCCAGATTGATTTGATTGGACTGGCAAACCGTGTGGAAACAATGGTGACAAAATATGACCATCTTAATATTAAAGTTGCAGTGATGGGATGTGTTGTGAACGGACCGGGAGAAGCAAAGGAAGCAGATTTGGGAATTGCCGGTGGAAATGGTGTAGGCCTGTTAATCAAAAAAGGAGAGGTTATCAAAAAAGTAGAAGAAGAAAAATTGCTGGATACATTAGAAGATGAATTGAAAAAATGGGGTAAATAGAATTGGAAAAAAGAAAGTTTTATGATGTATTTCCGATGTTAAATCTATACGGAGATATCGCGGATATTTTTGAAAATGTAGAAGTTACGCGAATAACTTCCAATGCGAGACATGATAAAATGCGTATATATATTGAAAGTAGCAGACTTATTGATAAGTCTGCTATTTTAACCGTACAAAATCAGATCGCTAAGGCGTTAAAGACCGGGAAAAGAATTCAAATTGAATTTGTGGAACGCTATCATTTATCTGAACAGTATACGGTTGAAAATCTTATGGAGATTTATAAAGAAAGTTTGATTACAGAATTGGGAATGAAAAGTCCTATTGTTTCTGCAATGTTCAAAAAGGCACCGATGTCTTTTGAGGGAAATAAACTGACCATCGATTTGGCTACTAATATTATTTCAGATTCCAGAATGAAAATTCTGAAGGAAACATTGGAAGAAATATTCAATAACCGCTTTGGAATGCCGTTGGAAGTTCAGATTAAGAAAAGAAGAGAAAGTGCAAGACATTTTACGGAATTTAATGCAAAAAGACTGAGAAACGAAGTGGATGTATTGCTTAGTAAAACTGCAGCACAAAATGGAGAGGCGGAAAAAGAAGAACAAGTGGAAGAAAAGCCGAAGCGTCAGGCACCAACCAAAGCCAGCAGATCAGATAATCCGGATGTGGTTTACGGCAGAGACTTTAAGTTCGAAGAAGAAACGAAATTGTCTGATGTCTTTGAAGGCACCGGAGAATGTGTCATTAAAGGTCAGATTATGACGATGGACACCAGAGAAACAAGAACCGGAAAACATATTGTCACATTGGAATTGACAGATTTCACTGATAGTATTGCTGCAAAAATTTTCCTTGCGAATGAAGATGTTTTGAATGATTTCAAGGGGAAAGTAAAAAAAGGTTCTTTCGTAAGAATTAAAGGTGTTGCTTTGTTTGATACTTATGACAAGCAGGTGGAAATTACCCGTGTAGACGGAATGAAGCTCATTGAAAAATTCTCTACAGAAAAACGAAAGGATACAGCAGTAGAGAAACGAGTAGAACTCCATTGTCATACCAAAATGAGTGATATGGACGGCGTTAGCGATTGTGCAAAGATTGTTCGCCGTGCTTATGAATGGGGACATAAAGCCATTGCAATTACTGATCATGGTGTGGTTCAGGCATTTCCAGATGCATGGCATGAATATTGCGACATCAAGAAAGAATGTAAAAAGGCCGGTAAGGAAATGGATTTCAAAGTAATCTACGGAGTGGAAGCATATCTTGTAGATGATTTGAAGGATATGATTGTAAATCCAAGAGGGCAGAGCCTGAATGATACCTATGTGGTATTTGACCTCGAAACTACCGGCTTTAGTGCCAGAGCGGACCGAATAATTGAAATCGGAGCTGTGAAGGTGGAAAACGGAGAAATTGTAGATCGTTTCAGTACTTTTGTGAACCCGGAACGCCCGATTCCATTTAAAATCGAAAAGTTAACCAGTATCAATGACAACATGGTAATTGATGCTCCTAAAATCGAGGAAGTTCTGCCGAAGTTTATGGAATTCTGTAAAGGAGCTGTTATGGTAGCTCACAATGCAGAATTTGATATGAGTTTTATTCGGGAGAATTGTATTCGTCAGGGAATGGAATGTGATTTTACCATTGTGGATACAGTGGCAATGTCCCGTTACCTGGTGACAGGCCTTGGAAAATATAAACTCAATAACGTTGCAAAGGCATTAGGTGTGGTTTTGGATCATCATCATCGCGCGGTAGATGATGCAGAATGTACGGCATTAATATTTCTGAAATTATGCAAGATGCTGGAATCCAGAGGCATGACAAATCTGGATCAGGTCAATGAAAACGGAAAACAATCTAACGATTTGATTAGTAAGCTCCCGGCCCATCATGCCATTATTTTATGTAAGGATTTAGTGGGACGAGTGAATCTCTACAAATTGATTTCTATTTCCCATATCGATACCTTTGCCAATAAACGTCCAAGAATTCTGAAAAGTGACTATTTAAAGCATCAAGAAGGTTTGATAATTGGAAGTGCCTGCGAAGCAGGAGAATTGTATCAGGCGATTCTGCGCGGACAGCCGGAACAGGAAATTGCCCGTCTTGCAGAATTTTATGATTATTTTGAAGTGCAACCAATTGGAAACAATGCGTTTATGTTAAAGACGGGAAATCCGGAAATTGATGAACGCAAAAAGTTTTTAGTGGATTCTATAGAAGAGTTGCAGGATATTAATAAAAAGATTATTGCATTAGGACAGAAGTTTAATAAAATGACAGTGGCAACCTGTGATGTTCATTTTCTGGATCCGGAGGATGAAATCTATCGACGGATTATTCAGTTTGGACAGGGCTACAAAGACGCAGATGACCAGCCACCACTGTATTTGCGTACTACCGATGAAATGTTAAAGGAATTTGACTATCTGGATGGAGATTTGGCAGAAGAAATTGTTATCAAAAATCCTCAGAAAATTGCGGATATGATTGATGATATTTCACCGATTCATCCGGATAAATGTCCACCGGTTTTGGAAAACTCGGAAGAAAATTTGAGAAAGATTTGTTTTGATAAAGCCCATGACATGTATGGAGAAAAGATTCCGAAGATTGTAGAAGACCGTCTGGAAGTTGAGTTGGATTCCATTATCGGAAACGGATATGCAGTAATGTACATAATGGCACAGCGTTTAGTGTGGAAGTCTAATGAAGATGGTTATTTAGTAGGATCCAGAGGATCCGTAGGTTCTTCTTTTGCAGCGACTATGTCTGGTATTACGGAATGTAATCCGTTGCAGCCACATTATTACTGTGAACATTGTAAAAGTTCTGTATTCCAAGATGAGTATTCCATGGCAAAAGAAGGGGCGGATATGGATGCCGTCAAGAAGATGCAGGAAGACATTCGGGAAGTTCGTGCAGAGTGTGGTGTGGGATTTGACTTGCCGGATGGTGTCTGCCCATGTTGTGGAGAGAAAATGAAAAAGGATGGCTTGGAAATTCCATTTGAAACTTTTCTTGGATTTGGTGGAACAAAAGAACCGGATATTGACTTGAACTTCTCAGGGGAATATCAGGCCAATGCCCATGCCTACACGGAAGTGATGTTTGGAAAAGGTCATACCTTCCGAGCAGGAACCATTACCGGTGTGGCAGAAAAGACCGCATTTGGCTATGTGAAAAATTATTTTGATGATCACAATATAAATAAACGAACGGCGGAAATCGATCGAATTTCCCGGGGATGTACCGGAATCAGACGTAGTACGGGACAGCATCCGGGAGGAATCGTTATTGTTCCCCGTGATAAAGAAATCTATGACTTTACACCAATTCAAAAGCCGGCCAATGATATGACCACGGACATTATTACAACCCACTTTGAATATCATGCCATTGATGCCAACTTGTTGAAGTTGGATATTCTGGGGCACGACGATCCGACTATGATTCGACGGTTGGAAAGTCTCACAGGTGTTCACGTGGCAGAAGAAGTACCTTTTGATGATAAAAATGTAATGTCTCTGTTCCTGAGCCCGGAAGCTTTGGGCATAACGTCGGATGATATCGATGGTTGCCCGACAGGATCTTTGGGACTGCCGGAACTTGGAACAGATTTCGTAATCCAGATGTTGGTGGATACCAAACCAACGAAGTTTGCGGATTTGGTACGACTGGCCGGATTATCTCATGGAACAGACGTGTGGCTTGGCAATGCCCAGACGTTAATTCAGGAAGGACAGTGTACCATTTCAACGGCAATCTGTACCCGTGATGATATCATGGTATACCTGATGGGAAAAGGAATGGACCCACAGATTAGTTTCCAGACTATGGAGCACGTGCGAAAAGGAAAAGGATTACAGGTTTATACGGATAAACAGGGAAATGAAATTGACGAAGAAAAAATCATGCGGGAACATGATGTTCCGGATTGGTACATCTGGTCTTGTAAAAAAATTAAGTATATGTTCCCGAAAGCCCATGCGGCAGCCTACGTAATGATGGCTCTTCGTGTTGCCTGGTTTAAGGTTTATAAACCGTTGGCATATTATGCAGCGTATTTTGGAATTCGTGCTAAGGCGTTTGACTATGAAACCATGTGTCAGGGAAAAGACAAGCTGGAATATTTCATGGCAGATTTGAAGCGAAAGAAAGCGGATAATACTGCCTCACCAAAGGATGAAGCATCCTTAGGGGATATGAAGATTGTTCAGGAAATGTATGCCCGGGGTTTTGAATTTTTACCAATTGATATTTATAAAGCGAAGGCACATGATTTCCAGATTATTGACGGAAAATTAATGCCTGCTTTGGATTCTATTGAAGGTTTGGGAGAAAAAGCGGCAGAAGCATTTGTGGAAGCAGTGGAAGCCCAGGAAGGTCAGCCGTTTGTATCCAAAAATGAAATGCGTGAAAAAACAAAAATAACAAAAACAGTCATAGAGACCATGTCTGATTTGCATTTGCTGGAAGGAATGCCGGAAGACAGTCAGTTGTCGATTTTTGACTTTTAAAGAAAATCGGGGAGGGAAAAGTATTGATTTCTCTCCCCGAAAGTCGTATGATACTGCTAATATTGAAAAAATTGAAAGGGGATTTAAAATGAGTAGTGTGTTATTAAATACGTTGGACTTTGAGATTGCAGAAGGAGAAATGAAAAAGGATTTGATGACAAAGCAGAAGCGATGGAGAAAGAAGTGCTTTTTCAAGAGGATGCTTCTTATAATAGCGCTTATTATGGTATTTGTTGTGTTTCAGTTAATTGCCAGAAAAACGGTGCCGACACGATTTGCCGAAACAGAGACAGTCGAAAGATTGTTCGTAGGTGCGTTCATTGCTTTTGGTATTTCAAATTTTCTGTCTTATGCGGAATTGTTGTTAGAAACGAAAATTCTCTTTGACATAAAAAGCCAGCCGGTTATAAAGTTGACCGTAAAGAAAAAGATGGTTACAGAGGAATTGAAATTCAGAAGACAAAAATACCGTTATCTGATTTGTGAATACAAGGAACAGTTTGTTTTGGATCGGATTCATGTGAGAGGTCCTTTTGGATTTTCCAATATCAAGGTAGGCGATGAGGTATACGTAGAAAGAACGGACAATTCTGACGGAGCAGAACGATATTATTTTGTAGCATAAAAACTGAAATGGAGGAAAAAGGATGACATTGACGGTAGAAGAAATCCGAAAGGACTATGGAACCGGAGATTATGAACGAGATCGGAATCAGACAACGCCGATGGAGATTCAGCGTTTTGACGATATTGTTTACGGAACGGATCCTAGATGGCAGGTTTTGGATATTTATCGTCCGAAAAAGGAGGACGGAAAGAAACTTCCGGTAATTGTGAGTGTTCATGGCGGTGCCTGGGTATATGGAACAAAAGAAACCTATCAGTATTACGGAATGAGTCTGGCAAAACATGGGTTTGCAGTGGTGAATTTCACTTACCGTCTAGCTCCGGAAAATAAATTCCCCTCCGCCTTGGAAGATACCAATCTGGTTTTTCAGTGGATGAAAGAAAATGGAGAACAATATGGATTGGACCTGGAACGGGTTTTTGCTGTAGGAGATTCGGCAGGGGCACATTTACTAACTTTGTTTTCTAATATGTGTCTGAATCCGGAATATGCGAAGCATTTCTCTTTTTTGCCGATAAAAGATATTCCGCTTCGGGCTGTTGCACTGAATTGTGGTGTTTATGAATTAAATCTCAAAGAGGATGATGATTTGATGCGGATTCTGCGACAAGAGGTGATGCCACAAGGAGGAACAGCAGAAGAGGAACTTTTACTGAATCCACTGCCCTTTATGACGAGACAGTTTCCACCTGCTTATGTAATGACCAGTAATAAAGACTTTTTAAAGGATCAGGCACCACTTGTAGTACAGCGTCTGGAAGAACTGGAAGTTCCATATCGATATCATGTTTATGGAGACGAACACACCTTGCTTTACCATGTATTCCATTGCAATATTAATCTAGAAGCGGCAAGTCAGTGTAATGATGACGAATGTGAATTCTTTAAAGAGTATTTATAAGTTTTAGAAAGTTGTAATTAGGATTATGTTATATGATAAGGATATTCGAGAACCGCTGTTTGAGTTTCTGGAAGAACTCTATGCTGTGAATCGAATTATTGAAGAAAAGCAGATGGGGCGTTCCAGAGCGGATGTGCTTATGGTGACACCTCAGGCAATTTACGGAATTGAAATCAAAAGCGATGCAGATTCCTATACAAGGCTGGCAAGGCAGGTGCGGGATTATAATCTGTTCTATGATTATAATTACATTGTTGTGGGAACGAAGCATGCACATCATATCGGAGAACATGTTCCTGAATGGTGGGGAATCATTACCGTGGAAGAAGTGGATGGGAAAGCAGATTTCTATTTGTTGAGAAAACCGAAGAATAATCCCAAGGTGAAATGGAAACGAAAACTGGGGATGCTATGGAGACCGGAACTAGCACATATTCAGGAAATAAATGGAATGCCAAAATATAAACAAAAGAGTAAGAAGTTTGTGATGGAAAAAATACTAGAGAAGATTCCGGAAGATATTTTGCAGATACAGTTTTGTAATGAACTGATGGAACGGGATTATAACCTGATTGAAAGGATTATTGAAGCATATCGTAGAGAAAAATAAATAGAGTTTGTAAAAGGGTTGAATGGTGTAAAGGACCGTTCAGCCCTTATTTCTTATTAATTCATCGTTTGTTACTGATGTATAAAAATAAATCAAACCGCTAACATTGACCAAATTCCAAACAAGAGTTATAATGTGCAGGAAAAAATTGAAAGGAGATTTATGGATTATACCATAAGAAAGAAAAATGAAGAAAAATGTAAAAAAATACCTTGTCGTATTGATGATGTTAACAATGGTATTCACAGCCGTTCCGACAGGAACAACAGTTAATGCTACAGGATCAGGTGGCATTTTTACGAACCCCAACACAGTATATTTGAACCTTTATGGCAATGGAGGTTCTTTCTATGGACAGACATCGGTTAGTCCTTATTGCTCAAGAGGGTTAACACAGAGTCTGAAGTTCTATTCAGAAACATTTACAAAAACAGGGTGTAAGCTTTTAGGATGGGCAACATCTAGTACAGCAACAGTACCTACATATGGAGTAAATGCTACAGTATATATGTCCGGAACAAAATATTTGTATGCCGTTTGGGATAAAGTCAATGTGACATATAATTATCAATGTAGTGATATTTCTAAAGAAATACAGTCCTATGAGAGAAACAAAGCATATAGTTCTCCTTCAAAAACCAGAGCAGGTTATATTTTAAAAGGGTGGTCAAGATACAGTAATTCTGAGTACATCCATTATCCTGTAGGAACTCAAGTAAGCGTTTCTTCAGATACAACATTATATGCTGTTTGGCAGCCGGATCCGGACAAATGGGGATTTGCCAATCGAGGAAGAGCAATCTATGAGGAAACATTTAAAAAGGTGTATGGTGAATCTGCTGGAAAAATGCTATTTGATTATTATGCAGAAAAGGATGAAAATGGAAATATAACAAAATATCCTGGACAGGGAGGGGTTTGTTATGGAATGGCTATTACAGCAGGTGCTAATATGGCCAAAACCCTTACGCCGGGAAGCTTAAATATGAAGACTTCTAGCGGAACAAATATTACACGATTAAAAGATATAGGTACAATTGATAGCAACAGTATCTTTTCTTACAATTTAGATACTAACAAAGTTGTTTTGGATTATATTAAATATGGACATATCTATCAGTTTAGTAAAAATGCATCTATGGATAGTAAAACTATAAAGACACAAAGTTATACTACATCGACTGTAAATACTTCAGATACATTGGTTTATGAAAATGGAAAATATGTGAAATACTTAACCGAGAATGAAAAAAGTGAATTGAAGACAATGATTTCTGCGTTTAAACAAGATGTACCAGGATTTAAAAAAAGTTATGTATTTTGCTTATTCTGGTGTGACAAAAACGGTAATTATAGCGGTCATGCAGTAAACCCTATATCTGTAGAAGAATATACTGGTTATACAAGAATTGTAATGTATGATAATTCGTATGCAGGTTACAAAAATTTAGATATTTATAAGGAAGGTAGCAATTATAAGTATTGGATATATAGTGGATTCAATGGAGTAGATTCAAGAAATGCATGCGTTACTTATAATGAAAATACCAATAGATATACAGTTAGATTTAACTATTTGCGTTATTATGATTCAACAAGCACATGGAAGAATGCATTTTCAGCAATTACAACGAATAATAGCGTAAGTTCCTGGATGTCCGGTGCATATAATCCGGCTTACTGTCTTGTGACCGCTGAGTCATTATCTAAGGAAAATATAAACGGTTCTGACGTTTCAGAAATTTGCAGTACTGAAGAAACAGAAAATGAAGGAAATATCTTTTGGGTTAAGAAAGATGATTTTACTGTGAAAAATGTAAACAAATCTGAGGAACTTAAGGTGGCAGATGACAATTCGACAATCTCCATTGAAACAAAAGCAAAGACATCCGTCACAGTTGATATGGATAGTGAAGATAAAATTATTATTGATCCGTCAAAGGTTAAATCCATTAGCTATTCAGAAGGAAAGACAACTTATAAGATTACACCGACAGGTACAGGAAGTGCTACTTTAAAATTATCAAATGATTCCGTGACATTAAACAAAGCTTCAAGTACACAGTTCAAAGTTAGCAAAAATGGAAAAACAAGTACAATTAAAAATGGGAAAAATGCTATTAAATAAAGTTAAAGCGATTACTTGTAAGCCTTCCAATAAAAATAGCGGACTATATGTCAATAAGACATAAAGTAGGTCTGTTGCACTAATGATTTTGTGCAACAGACCTTTATTTTTACATAAAAGCAATGACTTTTTTCTCTGTTTCATATATTGCTAAAAGGACGTCATGACCTTAGTTTTGAAAGAAGTTATGACTCCAAAAACAAGAAAGATCAGGGACTTGGAGTTGGATGGCATACGAATTACGATTATGCTCTTACAAAAAGAAAAGATGAGCAAGAAAATGATTATTTTATATTGACAGATTTAAATGGTGCAAGAACAGCCTTTTATCCAGATGGAGAAATCTATCGTGACGGAAAAATGTCAGGACGTGAATTGTCAATTCAAGAAGGCTACTATCTATTAAAAGACGGAGCTCTAAAATATACTTTCAATTTAAAAGGGCAGTTAACATCCATTATTGAAAGTGATGGATGGAAGACTTCACTAAACTATACAGAGGATTTATTAGATACGATATCAAGTCCTGCCGGAACCATAAAATTAAATTGGGAAAAAACCGATTATGTAGCAGAGGAACCAGAAGAAAGAGAAATTACTGAGGCGGATATTACCGAGTTGGACTGGTCAAAAAAGGAACTGGTTCTTGAGAAAGCCGAAAATCATATTACTTCAATTGAAGTGAATGGAAAAGAAATTTCGTATAACTATGAGGACTTCAACCTCAAAACAGTTACAAATCTCGACCGTGATTCTATGTCTTTTAAGTATGATGATAGAAACAATATTACTTCAATCAAAGACTATGAAAAAATTGAAACAGTAACCAATGTTTATGATTATAAATGCAGGGTAAAAAAGCAGACTGTTACCGGGGAGGGAACATTCCATTACACTTACGACGAGAAGGAAAGAAAAAATACCTGTACCGGAGAAAATGATTACGAAGTATCGCTTTTATATGATGAAGAAGGTCGAATCATTAAAAACAATGGAGCAGACGAAGAAGGGTATTATTATAACGGATTTGGAAAAATTGTAAGAACGGAAGATAGTGACGGCGTTCTTGAAACAGCTTATGATGCCAATGGAAATATTGCAAAGATTGTTTATCCGGATAAGACCAGTGAAGAATATCAATACAACGAAAACAATCTTCTGACCTATTATAAAAACAGAAATGATGACAAAGAATACTATCATTATTCTGCCAAGGGACTGTTGGAAGAACGAATTGACGCTAATGAAAATAAGATTCGTTATGAATATGATAATGATGGAAATATTTCAAAAGAAATCAGTGGCGAAAATTATGTGACAAACTATACCTATGTTACTTCCGGTCAGATTGCAACCAAGACGGATCCGAAAGGAAACATTACGTATTATCATTATGACTCTTTTGGACGTTTAAAATCAGAAGGGATTTCTGACAAGAAGAAAAAACAATATGAGTATTCTGCCGCAGGGAAACTGAAAAAATACATTGATGAAAAAGGAAATACCATAGAGTATACCGTTAATAAAAACGGATTCACTACGGAAACAAAAGATGCGAGAAAGAATACAGAATCTACAGAATACAATGCACAAAGTAAAGTTTCCACCCAAACATCGAAAGAAAACTATAAGACTGAATATGGTTTTGATGCCAGAGGGAATGTGAATTCTGAAAAGGATGCCAATGGAAACGAAATCAGGTATACTTATGATTCCTACGGAAATGTAAAAAGCAAAACAGATGAGTTGAATCATAAATGGAACTACCTGTATGACAGAAAAAATCGTCTGAAACAGGTAACAGATCCTTATAATCATGTAGAAACATATCAGTATGATTCTAATGGAAACATGACAGAAAAGACTGATATAAATGGAACGGTTTACTACGAATATGATAAAGTAGGAAACTTAACCGCTGAAAAAGATACATTAAAATATGAGAAGAAATATGAGTATGATAAAAACGGAAATCTTACAAAAGAAATTGATGCTAACGGAAATGCAACACTGTACACCTATGATAAAGACAACCGTCTGGAATCCAAAGAAACACAGGCCGGAAAAATCAAGTATACCTATGATAAAAACGGAAACAACATTATTACAAAGTATATTGAGATTTTGGAAAATGGAGAAGACCAGGTTGTTTCCGAAGAACACTTTACCTACGATTATGCCGGCAGAGTTACAACCTTTGTGGATGCTAACCATAGTAAAGACGAAATAGCACAGATATCCTACACTTATGATGACGCGGGAAATCTTACCGATGAAAATAAGTCTGATGGTGGAAACATTCATTATGAATATGACGAAAATAATAATGTTACATCAATAACCAATGAAAGAGAGATTAAAGAATCTTATACGTATGATAAGCAGGACCGCTTAACCGAAGTAAAAGATAGTGCAGATAATGTAAAGCAGAGTTATACCTATGACTGTGATGACAATGTAACTTTTGAACGCAACGAAGAAAACAACAGTATTCAGTATACCTATGACAAGGCAGGTCGTCTGAAAACAAAAGCTCTTGGAACCGGAGAGAAAGATTCCTTTGTTGCAAAGGTTACATATAGCTATGAGTATGATCAGCTGGGACGCATTACCAAAGAGGAAGCTACTGATGCGGATACAGAAAGAACCGTTCAATTAAACAGTTATGTTTATGACAATCGCGGAAATTTATCCACAGTTACTTCCGGCTCCGGAACAAGCACCGGAAAAATTACATACAGCTACAACAGTCGTGGTGAAGTTACGGAAGAAGTAGATGCTCACGGAAATACTACAAAGTATCAGTATGATGGCAATGGAAATGTCTCTAAAAAGACAGAAGCTAATGGAAATATCATCACCTATACTTACGACTGCGAAAATCGTGTTATTAAACAAAGTGATACCAATGGACGTGTGTACGAATGGTCCTATGATCTTAAGGGAAATCTTGTAAAATATACGGATGCCGAAAAGCATGTAACAGAATATCAGTATGATAAAAACGGAAACAATACCAAGGTTACTGATGCCTCCGGAAACTATCTGTCTATGACATATGATGGAATGAACCGTTTAAGTCATAAAGAATCTAACGGAAAAGCATCAGAAGACTATACCTATGATCAGGCCGGAAATGTTCTTACACAGACGGATAGCAACGGTACGGTTACCACCTATCAATACAATGACGATAACAAGCCTACCAAAATGACCAAGTCAAAGGGCAATCAGTCTTATACGGAACAGTATCAGTATGACCAACTGAATCGTCTGATTAAGGTAACTTATGAGGATGGAACATTCAAGTCCTATACCTATGATTTTCAGGACAAACAGACTTCCTACACCGATCGAAAAGGAAATACCACAAACTACACTTATGATGGTTTTGGAAATCTGATTCAGGTAACCCAGGTAGATGGCAATTACACGAAGTATGTCTATGATGAACGAAATCTTCTCTCAAAGAAGACGGATTATGATGTAAAAAGTGGAAAGTCAGAAGTCACTACTTACACCTATGACGGCAACGGAAATGTAAAAGAAGAACTCCGAAGTGCTAACGGAAAGACCATCACAAAGAAGTACACTTATGACCGAATGAATAATCTTTCTATCGTAGAAGATGCATCTTCAGTTCTTGCTGAGTATCATTATGACAAATCGAACCATCTGACTGAGAAAAAAGAGGATGGCATAACAACGAAGTACAGTTACAATAAAAACGGCGAACTGACACAGATGGTAAGCCCTGATAATACCACAAGCTTTACCAGAGATTCTTTAGACCGAATTTCTGAGGTTCAAACAAACAATCGAACCATTTCCTATACCTATGATGCTGACGGAAATAAGGAAAGTATTAACTATGGGGATGGAAAAGAAGTTCACTATACCTATGATGGAAACGGAAATATTACCGAAGAACGTCTGGGAAGTAAGGTAACAAGCTTTGGCTATGATTACCTAAACCACAGAACCTCAAAACAGAGCAGAGGTGTGGGCGAAATCTACCAGTATGATCAGAATCAGAACTTATCCAAGGTCTATGCCACGGAAGGAATTCGTTCTTATCTGCTGGATCAATATAACTATGACGAAA
Organism: Eubacterium sp.; assembly: GCA_024697845.1. Classification (GTDB taxonomy): domain Bacteria; phylum Bacillota; class Clostridia; order Lachnospirales; family Lachnospiraceae; genus Eubacterium_G. The sequence continues at coordinate 24,352 of JAILRZ010000117.1, forward strand.
ACGGAAATATTACCTACCATAAAGAAACTGGATTTTATAGTGGAAGTCCGAAAGAGACTTCCTACAGCTATGACGATTTAAACCGTTTGAAAACAGAAAGTGTCACCAAGAACAATCAGACGACTTCCAACATGTATGCCTATGACGGTTTTGGAAATCTGACATCAGAGATCCGTGGCACAAGGTTTATTAACTATACCTATAACGGATTAAATCAGCTCACCAACAAAACGGACAGTTCTGCAGTGGGAATGGCGGCTTTTATCGGGGTAAACTATAGTTATGACATTCATGGAAATATGACCAGCGTTTACGATCCGGGAAGTGTAGCCGGAACCACCTTTATGGGAAGCTACAATGTCAATGGACAATTAGAAACTTCCAAGAAAAACGTAAACCAGGGTGGACTAAAAGATATTCAAAGTACCTATACTTATGATGGTCTGGGAAACCCGGTTAAAGAGCAAAGTCGAAGTACTTATTACTCTAAACAGACAAATCTGACAACTGAATATATTTATGACTACACGGAAGAAGTTCCAACGGTTCTTTCAGAAATCAGAAGTGACGGTGTAACGATTGATTACACTTACGGCGATTCTAAAGAGAGACTGGAAGCAGTAGTGACTTCCACATCTGTTTACAACCAAAGTGAGAAGACTTACAATATCAGCACAGATGAGCGTGGAAGCAGCCGCTGGGCACTGGATGATGTAGGAAATGTAAAAGCAAAAACTTCTTATGATGCATGGGGAAATGTAACAGAAAATACTGCAATCACTCTCTCATCATACATAGAAGACATCAATCTGACGGAAAGCTTTACCGGATACATCTATGATGAAGGAACAAAAGCATGGAATGCGGGTGCTAGAACCTATGACCCGGCAACGAAACGATTCCTGTCAGAAGACCCGGAAAGCGGAAGCACACAAGAACCGATTTCTATGGTAAAATATGTCTATGCCTATAACAATCCGGTGATGAACATAGATCCGGATGGACGTTCTGTCTGGGGAACGATTACATCCTGGGCTGGTAAAACAGCTTCCGCAGTGAAATCCTTTGTTGGAAGCACGGTTAATAAGGCTAGCCAGGCTGCCAGTTATGTCAAAGAAAAAGTTTCTCAGGGGATTGAGAACTTCCGCCAGGCAGGAAGAGAAGTGCTTGATACGGTTGCCGGATATATGCAGAAAGTAGCCTGCATGATTCCGGATGGCGTGAAAAAGGTATGGTATGATGCAACGAAGCTGTATGAGAAAATCCCAACCGAAGCGAAGTTTGCGATCGGCTTCATCGGCGGTGCCATTGCCTGGGGAACGGGTGTAGCTGAAGCCGGTGTTTTAGTGGCCGGTGCTACGAAATTAATGCTTGGCGGAGCTGCTATTAATGTAGGAACCTATGCAGCGGAGGCTTTCTTTGGATACCATGACTTTAGCTGGAAGGAAATGGGTAAAAGAGCTATTGATGGTGCAGCGGACGCATCACTGCTTTTTGGAATTGGTGCGGGTTCCATAGGATTAGCTAAGTCGAAGAGAGTGCAGAAGTTCTTACGGGACGAATCAGGTGGAGCAATCGATGTATCGAGATTTGGAAAGAAGACCCAAACGGTTGAAAAGTCTATTGCAACCGATGTTGCAGAAGAAGGTTCACGCCATGGTATAAAAATGGATTTGCAGTTTTTTGCCGAAAGCAGAGTGAATAATGCAACTATTGGTGGAAATAAGATTGATTTTTATGTTACATCAAATGGTGAGTCGGTACCTGCAACTGGATATAGATATTTTGCAAGAAATCCGTCGGTATTAGCTAATGCTAAAGACGGGAAACTGTTAGCTAGGACAGATGATACATATTTTTCGTTTGATAAGTATGAGGATGCAATTATTGCACAGGGTAAACTACAAATACCATATAGACCAGAATATTGTGTTAGTTTTGATACGCTTGATTTTATTGATGATATACATATTCCGTATGGTGAGTGGGGGAGTGCTGACTATCTTGAACCGATTACGACATCATTTAGAAAATATGGACCTGGAAAAGCGACACAAGTAATTACATATTCAGAAATCAATTCTGTAAAAAGTATCGATAAGTTGAGGTGAGATATATGGTAAACGAGATAAAAGACGAAATAATTGTTGAATTAGAAGGTAATATATCAGAAGAATTATTGGCTTCAATTAAATCATTGATAGATGAAAAAAAATATAGATTGGCATTTGTAAAATTAAATAAAATTAAAGAATCATCCGAATGGAATGCTTCGCAAAGATATTTAGATTT
>JAILRZ010000136.1 GCA_024697845.1 Eubacterium sp.
GGAGCAAAGTAATAAATACTTGAAATCTTTGGAACTGTCTTTGTTGTTAATGGACTAGCGATTAATACGTTAATCTTCTTAGATCCATCAGTCTTTTCATAGTAAGAACCAATATTTGCAGTAGATGGGCTCTGAACTGCAGAATATGTAGTACCTGAAAGAGTGTAATATGTCTTTCCATCTACAACAGCTGTATCTGTTGTCTTTGCATAAGATGCTTCTGCAGGAACAAAACCACCTTCATTAGATGCAAAGTTGAATCTGTCATAAAATCTTTCATCATCAATGACTTCCATTACCGGTACACCATCGATATCAGTCACTCTAGTTTCAAGTCCTAATCCACCTTCTGCAATCTGTGTCATTTCAATCTTTCTTGTAAATTCAGAAGACTGTTCAAGTAAATCCATAATAAATGAATCTACATAGCAAATAAGAGCACCCTTCGCTTTGTATCTACGAAGCTTTCCTGCTCCAATCATTGTCTTTAACTTAGAGAACACATTAGACTTGCTCCATGATCCAGAACCGGTTCTTGGAGTTTCGGAATTATAACCGGAAAGCCCCTTTGCAATTGTTGCAACCTTAGAGAAGAATAATGCATCAATTTCAGGTGCAGCCTGTGTCTGTTCAAACGTTTTTGAAACATTCTCCATTGATGCTGTAGCATTGGTTTCATCAACTTCTGCCTGATCAATTAAGAATTCAACGTCTCTGTCGTGTTCAACAGTAAACGGAACATCTGTCTGAACAAAGCTTCCTCTGTTCCAACCACCATTTCTGCTATGATTTTTAAATCCAGATGTACTCATCTGAGTAAAATGGAATGTTTTTGCTCCTACCCAACGAACATTATCAGTAATGAACGGTGATGTAAGTGTTTCCTGGATAAGAATATCCAATAAAGATGGAGCCCACTGCTCCGCATAGTTTAAATTAGGCATATTATTCACCTTTACCTTTCTTAATTAAATCTGTTCCAACGCTTCTTTGGTACTCCATTGTTATTGTTGGAATTACCAGCGCCGGAAGTGTTATTAGTGTTACTGTTTCCATTCGGTGCACCAATTTGAATATTGGTAGTATTCTGAGATTCTGCGCTCGGTTTAAGTTGTGGAACGTCTTCCAAAACCTTGTTGATTGCATTTTTAATCTCTTCATTGTTGATTTTTCCATCTTCTCCAACAGCCTTGCTAAAATCAGCCAATTTTAAGATATAAGGAAGTGTTTCTGTTGAAATTCCCTCTTTGATTGCCTGTAATGTAGCCTCATTATTAATCTGAAGCTGAAGATTAGCCTGTTGAACTTCGGATAACTGTGTCTGCATTGCTGAAACATCAGGTGTATTCTTTGCTTTCTGTGCCTTAAAATCACTAATCGCTTTCGCAACTTCTTCCTGACTAAGTCCCTGCTGCTTAAAGTAATTCTTTAAGGCCGCATCCCCTGCAGCTGTCTGTCTACCTTCAACAATAGATGCAAGTTTTTCGTAATCAATTTCCGGTGTCTGCTGTCCGTTCTGATTATTCGCACTATTACCTGCATTGTTATTATTTCCATCTCCATTGTTTGTTCCAGTTCCAGCATTATTTCCCTGCTGTGTACCAGCTCCTGCATTGTTTCCTTCGCCCGGTTCAGCGAAAAACTGTAAATTCATAGGTATCATATTCTTTCCTCCAGTTTTTAGTGTGTCTCACTATTAATTTCAAGTTTTAAGTGTAGCTTCACATCTGCCATAGTTTTATGACATAAGCATTTTGGTCATATAAAAAGAGCCTTAACCTTCGACTTTTTCTTCGACTGGCTTTGGCTCTTTGATATCTTTTTCTTCATAGGCAATATTCATTCGGAGCAACTTAGCAATTCTAACCTTATTTTTGGTTGGAATCACTTCCCCGGCTTCTATTGTCTTACCTAATTCTATGTCGTGGTATCTGATTCGTGCCTTAATCATTGTTTTTTACCTCCTATTTCACTGTTTATTTGCAATCACACACAAAACCACCAATGTAATGCATATGATTAAAGTTACCTGTGTTACTGTTCCCATATTAATTCTCCTCAATAACTGTAATTCCATAAGCTACTGCACAATCGTGCTCAATCTTACAACCTCTCGCATTCTCCCATCCCTTAGCACAGTAAAGAATGTCTGCATCTGCTAAAAGTTCTAATGACTTTGCTAAATACTTTAGAGGAATGCATCCATTTTTAGGATCATAATCTTCAAAGTATGAATCTATTATTACAGCATCTTTGTCCTCTGCTTTGATTGCCGCAATAATCTGCTCCCTCTGTTCTTTGATTTCTTGCCCTGTCTTATCCTTCATTGACTGACTAATAAAATATTTCATGTTATTCCTCCTTAAATTTGGGTATAAAAAAAGACCATGATTTTATCATGATCTAAATATACATTTTATAATCCAGGAACTATGTCCTTTATTCCTTTAGCTGCATCTGCAACTTTCTTCATTAAACTGTTTTCTTCCAGATACTCTAATCCTTTGAGCGTAATCTCCGGTCTAATAAGAGTGGCTTTTGGATAATCACAATCAAAAGTATTTCTGATATCAACACCACGAATCAATCCGTCACTCACCATCATTGCCATTATTCGATTCCAACGCGGCTCTGTCAGTTCCAGTTCCTGATGTCCAATTAGTTTCTTGTCAAACTCCTCTAAATCCATTGCTTTTTCAAGGACTTTTAGTATTTTATATATCACTTTGAAATTATCCATACATTCTCCTTAAATGAAAATACCACCTAGCCTTGTGACTAGGTGGTATTAAGCCTCTTCATATCTTATTCCATTATCGCCTTCATACGGCTCATCATGATCAATAAAACCAGCAAATATCTCACCTGGAATTCCATCTGGGAAAGCATCACAAATAGGATAAGATATCTCTGTGTCGTATCTTAAATGTATACATCCTTCACATTTAACTCTTTTACTTAACATAATCATCTCCTCCTATACAATATTTTATAACATCTTGAGAATATTTGCAATCAATATCACATAATTCAGCGGCAATACAATCTGCTGCAAACTCATATGGATCCTTCAATTGATTATACGATATAGCCTTTCCTTTTTTTAAAAATCTCTTGTATAGTGTTACTATTTTAGATTTATCACTTTTGATTTCATCTACGGATATAAAATGTCCCCATTCATGACTTGCTATATATCCTATATCTGCATCTTTAGGTAATACTTTGAGTTTCTTAAATAGTCTCATTCCCTCTTTAAATGCTTCTGGCGAATTAAAATAATTTGAATTTACAATCAAGGCTTTTGAAGGTGTTACCATTGCCATATCTGATGAATCTAGAGCAGAACACGAAATATTAGTAAACATAACACCATATTCTTCTTTTATGGATTGTAATTTTTCTAAAAACGGAATCATTATGTCTCCATTTTTTAATTCCCCAAATCCAATCAACTTTACTCCTATATCTTGCGCTAATTTTGTGGCCCTTATAACTCCTTCTGCATCTTCTTTAACAAGATGTTTACTAAAATCAACTTGAACTCTACTTACGGCAGACATTTTTAAATTCTTTGCTCTTACTCGCCACTCTTTTGCCTTAGCCTTGTATCTTTCCTTATCAGTTGGATCTAATGCTCCATCAGCCAATCGCTTGAACTTATCTTTCTGCCTGTTAGCATAATTGATTTCCTGTTCACGCATATAAGCTGCTTTAGAGTCTTCCACTTCCTGTCTTGTAAGTGGCTTAGGTTCCTCCGAAATACCAGGAAAGTATGTTGTATGCGTATCTTTGCAGTTTGGGTGATAAAGTCCAGCAGACATTGCAGTACTCATTAACGGATATGGACCATCATCCTTTTTACCACCACTCCAAACATCATCGATAAGCACTTTTCCTACCCATTTCAAGCATTTTAGACAAGCGTGTCCACGTCTGCCCACGATAACAGTGGAAATGCCCCATTCCTGACGTTTAGTGCCTTCTCCTTGAAGATATGCTCTTGTATTTGCGGTTCTAATTGCCATCGCTGCGTAACTAGCAATATTAACTCTGGCTCCATTCTTATACTCAATACAGTTAATGCCTCTTGCACGAAAATCTTTCGTTGCCATATCAATAGCCTGCTCATATGTACCGGCTCCTGTGTTTGCGTAAACCTGCGCATTGAAAATGGTCTTACGATACTGATCATCAGCCATTCTAAGCATTGCTGTTTCAGCCTTCTTCATATCGTGCATTGTTGCTTCAACTAATGCATCTAGTTTTCTATCATTGACACCAAAAAAGGAACCCTGCAGTTCTGCACTAGGTTCCCTTGCTGTGACAAATCCTTTTTTTATTGCTTCTAGGATTCTTATTTCTTCATCCATTCTTCCTTGACGATGAGCTTTTCGAATCCCATACTCAATCTTTTCATTGATTTCTTTGAATTTTTTATTGTATTTCTTCCGGTTACTCTTTCTGTATGCTTCTAGGGAGCTCAATTCTTCAGCTTGCCACTGAGTCCACTCAAATCCCTCCGTTATTTCTTCCACTCTATGATGTTCCATATTGCGAATCATTGAATTAATCAGTTCATTCTCTATCGCCTCAAAGGCTTCCTCTAAGTCGTAATCTGCCATAACTAATCAACTCCATTTGCATAGACCTTATAACCGGCTTTTTTCAGCTGTCTTTTCATAGTTTTTAATTGTGTGACACTTCCACATTTATCATTTCGAAGTTCTAATATCTTGTTCTTCTCAATGGCATACACACCTAATGGCACCTGCTCCTTTGCAAGATTAAGCAGTTGCTGTGCTTTCTCCTTTGGCATTTGGTACAACCGGTTCATTACCATTACTTTCATCCAATACTACTCCTTCCATATTAACAGCTGGTTCATATATTTCTGTGATTCCCTGTTCCTTTTTCAGTCGCGCAACCTCTTCTGCTTTCCATTCCTCATCCTTGGAATCTCCATACAGTTCTTCCACAGAGGCTTCTATGCTCATAATACCCTGTGTTTTTCCTTTTCCAACAGTTTCAACCTGTGACTCAAAGGACGGGTTTGCATACTCTCCAAAACTAATTGTACACTCAACATTTTCAGGTGTTTTTTCCGCTAATATTGAATTGAAAGCGAAAACTGTGTTAATCAGTCTAGGCAGTTTTTTCTGCAGCATATCAACAATATTGCCTCTAGTGTAAAGAGTAGCCTTCTCTTTTTCACGCTGCGCATCGGCATTATCCAGTTTCTTTACATCGATTCCCAATGTTGAAGGACTAATAATTCCCTGCAAACATAAATCCAACGCAGTAGTATATGTGGCTGCATAACTATCGTGTGGAATTGCAGGCTGTTCTAAGGTAATCTTATTCTGTGCACCTTCCTTCATGTCTGCCTGTGTCATAATAAAGCGGTTGTCAAAACTGTTTGGTGTAATAACCTTTCCTGTTTCCGGGTCTCTTGGAACAAGCGTTTCTGGAATGTACTCCTTAGTTCTGCCTGCTCTTAAGGTATCAATCCACTGGGACCACGCTTCGTCCAGAGCATCAAACGAATCAACCTTTCTATCGAAGATTGATTGACCTCTTCCCTTATATTTTGCTGATTTCTTAAACTGAACACCTTGCGCCAGAATTATTTTCTTATCAAAAGTAATATCTTGAAGATTCGAAAGCACCGGCACAAGTGACAATGGGACCTCTTTATCCCCTTGATACAAGGAATAATTGATGTATCCATAACCATATGTTTCCACCAGTGTATACTTAACTCTCTTCACTTCGTATTCAGACGTGAACTTATATTCCTTAATGTGACCTCTTTCGTACACATATTCAACATTATCAGCATCAATCCACTCAATAATTGGATATTCACTGATATTAGGGTCAGAACTTAATTTGAATGCACCGTCTCCGAGAGCAAGTGTCATACTAATTGCATCGCGAAGTAATTCTTCAAAATCATTCTTTTCAGCAATAACATCCCATAATGCTTTATGATTGTCATCCTTGAATTCGACCTGATTAAAGTCATTTACAATGATATCTGCAAGAATATCAACAATAATTGCCGGGATACCAGTGTGTATTTTCCTCATTTCCTGTCCTGTGGTCTGATTTGCAGCCCAAAATTTGGGACCACCGGAACCATTCTCAATGCTTTTATAAAACTGATCTAATTCATAGGAATCACCACGATACCACACTCTATTCTTAGACACGTTCCCTTCATGTGTTAGAAGCGTGTAAATTGTAATTGATTGATTTGACGCTTCCTGAATATTCAAGAATTTCTTTATTCCTGTTCTAATACGTTCTACTAATCCCATTGTTAATTACCAACTCCTATTTCTTCTTTGTACGGAATCCATCCGTACTGAACACTATTGACCATATGGTCATGTCCGTCTTCCGGTTCCTGGTCTTTATCTTCCTTCCACGAATACTTCTCCATTTCGGAACAGTATTCAGCACAATCTTCAACAATTAAAAAGCTCGGCTCAATCCCCATTTCTTCACTATGGTTCATCCAGCCAAGCTGTAAGATAATTCTATCTATAATTTGAACTTTCTTATATGCATTATTAAACATATACAAGCACTCGGGGTGCTCTCTCTTAAACTTACCAAGCTCTGTTATTGTTGCCTGATCTGCAGAGTCAACAAAAACATTTCTTGCAAGTCCCCACTCTTTTCTGTTCCTTTCCAGGAAGTCATAATAGTTCTTAACTGTGTCAGATGGAGCGAGTGGCACTCCTATCTCTTTATTGTTGTATACCCTTTCGCTTAAAAGGATGTGTTTTCCCTTATTTGTTATTCCACTGAAACTCATTGCGATGGTATCCTTGCTTTTTGTGGAATACGCTGTATCAAGACCACTTGTAAAATGAATAAACCATTCTTTCTGTTCTTGATTTTTTAAATCACGAATGAATACCTTAGCCTGCTCCTTTGTGATGCAGTGAACATTTCGGTTGAATATCGAGAATACTAAACCGGTAGCCTTTCCTCTTAGGCCAAGAATTTTATTTTTATACATCTTGGTACCTATCGGTACCGAAGCAATCTTTCTTTTCTTCGCTTCCTCTGTCAGAGCTGCATTGTCATCGAAAGTGAAATACCAGTGTACCCATCCTTTAACCGGTGGCTCCGATAATTCTTCAAGGAGCTCCTTTGGATAATCATTAGCATACTTCTTTAGTGGTCTGCTCTTGTTGATAAATTCCTTATAGACCGGTATATCAGGACTGTCAGGGTTCGAGGTAGTCATCATATATTCGCATCTATGGGTAATCTCTCGCAAGAACTCCATATCTGCGATATTTACTTCATCGATGTATACACATCCAACCTGTCCACCTAAAACCTTTTGCCATCGCTTTTTGTTATCATATCCGCAAACATAAATAAATCGCTTTCCTTTTGGAGTATCGTACTCTATATGCGGTAATCCGATTTTTCCTTTTCCTGAAGGATGGTATTCTGCTACTCCTTCAAACTGATCTAGCAACATCCTTTCAGCGTTTATGACGTTTTTTTCTACTGTTCCCTTATCTGCTCCTGCAATAATGTGGAATTTTATATCTGAATCAGCAACCATTAGCATAAACTTAAAAATGCCAACGGTCGTTTTTCCAGCCGATGTTGTCCCTTCCAGGTAATCTCTTTCAGTCCTTGTGAGTATGAATTCTTTAAACTTATCAGACAGTACCAGCATTGTTCTCACCATCCTCAACCGGTGGGTGCATTTGCTCTAATATATTTGCAATATTGTCAATCTTCTTTGCTTTTTCCTCTTCGGCAACGTTGTCTACTTTTAGTTTGTCTGTAAATATTCCATAACGTTTTCCGAGCATTTCTGCAGCTTTCAATTTATCCTTTTCGGATGGTCCTTTTTCCATTACCTTGGCTTCACTGCATCCATCCCCGGTTCCCTCGACAACAATCTCCTCTGAACTGCTTTCACCTCTTAATACTGATGTGAGGTATTCCATAACTTCTTGAGCATCTGCCACCTTTTCAGACTTTATCTTTTCAAGCTGTTCGTCAATATATTTTTTTACGTTAGCATTTGCAAGCAGCCTCGAGCCATTCGCCCTAGCAACCTCATCCTTTTTTATATTTGGATAAGCGACTTTGTACGCACGAGTAGCATTACAATCGATAAGATATTCATTTGCAAATCTCATTTGTCTATCAGTCACATTATCACCTCATTTTCTCACAACATCAAAAAAAGACACGATTCTTCGTGCCTTTTTCCGACAATTTACTACATACTAGGAGGTC
>JAILRZ010000181.1 GCA_024697845.1 Eubacterium sp.
TGATGTGGTGGAGGTGAAATCAAACTTACACCCGGTGTAGAGTGTCTTGTTTTTGCAATCCAAGGATAAACCTTCTTGCCCGGAAGATGTCCACCTTCTCCCGGTTTTGCTCCCTGTGCCATTTTAATCTGGATTTCTTTTGCGCTAACCAGATATTTCTCTGTTACACCGAATCGTCCGCTGGCTACCTGCTTAATTGCAGAACTGCGATCATGTTTAGTTCCTGCAGACTCAATTCTTTCATCGCTTTCTCCACCTTCTCCACTGTTTGATTTTCCGTGAAGGTGATTCATTGCAATTGCCAATGTTTCATGGGCTTCTTCGGAAATAGAACCATAAGACATCGCTCCGGTCTTGAAACGCTGAACAATGGATTCTTCGCTTTCTACTTCATCAATGGAGATGCCCTGTTTTGGATATTCAAAAGTCAAAAGATTTCTGAGATATCCTGTTTTTTCTTCATCTACCATCTTGGTATATTCCTTGAACAATTCATAATTTCCTTCACGAACAGAACGCTGAAGCATATGAATTGTCTGTGGATTGTATCGGTGATTTTCTCCACCGCTTCTTGCTTTATGTCTACCGGTTGCTGTCAGTTCCAGATTTACCGGAAGTCCCAAAGGATCAAAGGCACGGCTGTGCTGTTCATCCTGTGCTTTTTCAATGTCATCCAATGTGATTCCACCGATTCGGCTGACAGTTCCTGTAAAGTATTCATTGATTACTTCATCGGAAATACCAATCGCTTCAAAAATTTTACTTCCCTGGTAAGACTGGATCGTTGAGATTCCCATCTTAGAAGCAATCTTAACAATACCGAAAAGAATTGCATCATCATAATCATCTACCGCTGCGTAATAATCTTTGTTTAAGTTTTCGTTTTCTACTAATTCTGCAATGGTTGCATGTGCGAGGTACGGATTGACTGCAGATGCACCATAACCAAGAAGTGTTGCAAAGTGATGAACTTCTCTTGGTTCAGCAGATTCCAGAATCAGAGACATTGCAGTACATTTTTTTGTTTCAACCAAATGCTTATGCACTGCTGCCACAGCAAGTAATGAAGGAATTGCCACATGATTTTCATCTACTCCACGGTCGGAAAGAATAATAATGTTGGCACCTTCCTTATAGGCTTTGTCAACTTCCACAAACAAGTGCTTTAAAACCATCTTCATTGGTGTACTCTTGTAATAAATAATCGGAACTTTCTTAACATTGAAACCTTCTTTTTTCATATGTTCAATTTTCAAAAGATCCAGATCATTTAAGATTGGATTATCAATTTCAAGCACATTACAGTTTTCCGGTCTTTCTTCCAATAAGTTACCGTTCTTACCAACATAAACCGTTCTGGATGTTACAATCTCCTCACGTTGTGCATCAATTGGAGGATTGGTAACCTGCGCAAACAACTGCTTGAAATAATAGAACAATGGCTGATGCTGCTGAGATAATGCAGCAATCGGAGTATCCACACCCATGGAACCAATTTTTTCTGTCCCGTTTAATGCCATATTTCTGATATTTTCATAAGAGTTCTCATAGGTATATCCGAAAGCTTTCTGTAATTTCTTTCTCTGTTCTCCGGTCAGTGCCGGTACCTTCCTATTCGGAATCTTAATGTCTGCCAAATGAATCAGCCCCATATCCAACCATTCACCATATGGTTCTTTTCCGGCATATCTTTCTTTAATTTCGTAATCTTCGTAAATTCTTCCTTCGATGGTATCCACAAGAAGAATTTTTCCCGGATGAAGTCGTTCTTTTTTCACTACATGTTTTTCATCAATATCAAGAACACCAACTTCTGAAGAAAGAATTAATCTTCCATCATCACATATTACATATCTGGAAGGTCGCAGTCCGTTTCGGTCAAGAATTGCTCCCATAACATCCCCATCGGAGAAAAGAATAGATGCAGGACCATCCCATGGTTCCATCATTGTTGCATAATACTGATAAAAATCTCTTTCTTCCTGAGATAATGTATCGTTATGAGACCATGGTTCCGGAATGGCAATCATAGCTGCAAGAGGAAGGTCTAAACCGCTCATTACAAGGAATTCCAATGTATTATCCAGCATTGCTGAATCAGAACCGCTCTGAGAAATCACCGGAAGAACCTTTGTCATATCTTCTTCTGAAAAAGTATCCGTATGCATTGTTTCTTCACGGGCCAGCATCTTGTCCGCGTTTCCCTTAATGGTATTGATTTCTCCATTATGAACAATAAATCTGTTCGGATGAGCACGATTCCAGCTTGGTGCTGTATTGGTTGAAAATCTTGAATGTACCATAGCAATGGCAGATTCATAATCTTCATCCTGCAAATCGTTAAAGAATGTTCGAAGCTGTCCTACCAGGAACATTCCTTTATATACAATCGTTCTACATGAAAGCGATGGAACATAAGTGTTCACATTACTCTGTTCAAATTCTCTACGAATAATGTAAAGCATTCTATCGAATTCCAAATCGGTCTGAATTCCTTCCGGTCTCTGAATGAATACCTGAGAGATTCTTGGCATACATTCTCTTGCCGTATTTCCAAGCACATCCGGAGAGGTTGTTACTTCTCTCCAAGCAAGAATTTTTAATCCGGCTTTTTTCACAATGATTTCAAACATTGATTTAGCCTGTCTCATATCCAAATCGCTTTGTGGGAAGAAAAACATTCCGACACCGTAATTTCTTTTTCCCGGTAAATCAACACCCTGTTTCTTCATTATTTTTTTGAAATACTTGTGAGGGATCTGCGTCAGAATACCAACACCATCACCGGTTTTTCCTTCCGCATCTTTTCCGGCTCTATGTTCCAGATTTTCAACGATAGATAATGCATCGCAAACTAACTGATGTCCCGGTCTTCCCTTAATATCAATGACTGCACCGATACCACAGTTATCATGTTCAAATCTTGAATCGTAAAGTCCATTTTTTTCAACTTTTCCCAATTGATTTACCATCTTATCTTTCCTCCTAAAAACAAAAAAGGCACTTCGAGTATGGTACTCAAAGCGCCTTTGCTTCTCAAAAAATCAATATAAAATTCAAATGTCTTTCGACATTTTTAATTATAATCACTTCCCTAAAATAATGTCAATAATGAACTTGGCTTCGAAAAATGTTTTTTCTTTTTTAAGGTTCTTCACCTTATTATCAAAACTTTTCACCATCACTTTCTTAACAAAATAATGTTTCAACCATTTTTCACTTAATAAAATTTATACTGGGTAGTGATTATCGAAACATGCCTTACAGATTGGCAAGTCTCCTACCATCGTTTTAAAATCTTCAATTTGAAGATATTGTAACGAGTCTGCTCCAATATTATTACAAATAAAATCTACGGAATGTTCCGATGCAATGAGCTGACTGCTGCTTGGCACATCCGTTCCGTAATAGCATGGATACAAAAACGGTGGAGAACTGATTTTTACATGCACTTCTTTCGCTCCTGCTTTTTTCAGCATCTCAATAATCTGCTTCATTGTGGTTCCTCGAACAATGGAATCATCGATAATAATAACTCGTTTCCCGCGAACAACATTTTCAATGACACTTAATTTCATGTGAACAGCTTCCCGTCGTTCCTCATCTGTGGGTTTTATAAAACTTCTTCCGATATAGCTGTTCTTATGGAAGGCTAATGCAAACGGAATTCCTGATTCTTTTGCATAACCGGTTGCTGCTGCCAAACCGGAATCCGGAACTCCCACAACAATATCCGCCTGCACATTTGAATTTCGTGCCAGAGCACGTCCTGCCCGTTCTCTCGCCTCATGAACTTCAATGCCGTCAATTACGGAATCTAATCTGGCAAAATAAATGTATTCAAAGATACAATGAGCATGTTTTCGATTACATAAATCTTCGTTACTCTTGATTCCATCCGGCGTAATGGTAATAATTTCTCCCGGTTTCACATCCCTGACAATTTTTCCGCCTGCCGCTTCAATGGCAACACTCTCTGACGCCAAAATGTAAGTATCCTCTCTTTTTCCCAAAATCATTGGCTTGATTCCAAAAGGATCTCTTATTCCGACCAGTTTTCTCGGACTCATCACAATAACGGCATAACCGCCATGAATGCGATCTGCCGTATTCTCGATTGCTTCTTCAATTGATTTTGTTTTCACACGCTCACTTACAATTTCATAGGTAAGCACCTCCGAGTCGGATGACGTGTAATGGGCCTGTCCCCGGTACATTTGTTCCTTCTTAATCTCACCTGCATTAACAATGTTTCCATTATGCACTACTGCAAGACTTCCCTTTATATAATTCATTGCAATGGGCTGCGCATTTTCCGGAGTACTTCCACCGGTGGTTGAATACCGGACATGCCCCACACCAATATTGCCTGCCAGTTCCGTAAAATCTTTTCTTTCAAAGACTTCACTTACCAGCCCCATCCCTTTCTTTGTTTTGATATTGCCCTTTGGACCAGCAGTATCAGAAGTCGACATTCCTGCCGACTCCTGACCTCTGTGCTGCAGTGCAATTAATCCATAGTAGATGTCCTTTGTAACATTTTCTCCTGCCGGGGCATAGATTCCAAAGACTCCACATTCTTCATGTAATTTATCGCTTTGCACTTTTTATTCTCCTAACTTCATTGATTACTCTACATCCTGTAAAGCTTCTGAATTTTCTTCACCGGTTCTGATCTTAACAACACGACTAACCGGATAAACAAAGATTTTACCATCTCCAATCTTTCCTGTGTACAATGTTTTCTTTGCTGTTTCAATCACACTGTCTACCGGAATATCACTGACAACAACTTCCAATTTAATCTTTGGTAATAAGGTTAAGTCCATTTCAACTCCACGGTACATCTGGCCGGCACCTTTTTGAATACCACAACCACTAACCTGAGTTACTGTAATACCAGTTACACCGAGATTGTTTAATGCTCTCTTAATCTTATCGTATCTGGATAATTTTGTAATGATAACAACTTTGTACATTCCTGTATCTAAAGATGTTCCCTTTACAGTTTCAACATTGTTTTCAACCTTAACGGAAGCTTTCTTCATTGCTTCTGAAGCTAATTCGTAATCATCATTACCAAGTTTTGTATTTTCATTAACAGCTAATGCTGATTCTGTAATATCCACAATTGAGAATCCTGCGTATGCAGATGCTAAACCATGTTCTTTTACATCAAGACCTTCAATTTCTTCATCTTCTTCTACACGAAGTCCGAAAATTGCTTTAATTATACTAAATACGATAGTCATCATTACTGTTGTCCATGCTGCGACGGCTAAAACACCCAGTATCTGAATTCCCAATAACTTGAAACCACCACCATAGAATAAACCTTTCAGTTCATCATTCCCCGGTGCAGAAGTTGTTGCAAATAAACCGGTTGCAATGGTACCCCAGATTCCATTCATCATATGAACTGCTACGGCACCAACAGGGTCGTCAATGTGAAGCTTATAATCAAGAAGCCATACACCAAAACATACGAGAAGTCCGGCTACAGCACCGATAACGATTGCTCCAAATGCATCTGTAACATCACAAGGAGCTGTGATTGCTACCAAACCTGCTAAAGAAGCATTTAAACACATGGAAACATCAGGTTTACCATATTTGATCCAAGTGAAAATCATACATACAACGGTTGCAATAGAAGGTGCGATTGTTGTTGTAACAAATACAGAAGCAAGCTGTTCTGTTGAAGTACAAGCAGCACCATTAAATCCATACCATCCAAACCAGAGGATGAATACACCAAGACAACCAATAACAATGTTATGTCCCGGAATCGCATTTACTTTGATAATCTTTCCATTTTCATCTTTATCAAACTTTCCAATTCTGGCACCAACCATTTTAGCACCGATAATAGCAGCAATACCACCTACCATGTGAATTGCACAGGATCCTGCAAAATCGTGGAATCCCATCTGTGAAAGCCAGCCGCCTCCCCAGATCCAATGTGCTTCAATCGGATAAATCAATCCGGAAATAATTCCTGAGTATACACAGTAGCTGAGGAACTTTGTTCTTTCAGCCATAGCACCGGAAACAATTGTAGCTGTTGTTGCACAGAACACTAAGTTAAATACAAAGTTGGACCAATCAAATCCGGCATAGTTGGTAAAAATATCAAATCCCGGCTTTCCGATAAATCCAAATAAATCTTCTCCTAATAATAAACTAAATCCAATGATAATGAACATTGCACAACCAATACAAAAGTCCATCAGATTTTTCATTAAAATGTTACCGGCATTCTTGGCTCTTGAGAAACCTGTTTCAACCATTGCAAAACCGGCCTGCATCCAGAATACCAATGCAGCACCAATCAAAAACCAGACTGCAAATACCTGTCCATTTACTAATTCCATTATTTCTTCTGTCATATCTTTTTCTCCTTTCGCGTTTCAACCTTTAGTTCCATATGGATAATAAAAGAGCCACCCCACCCAGTGTTTTCCACGCCGTTGTGGGATGACTCCATTTATGCTTTTTTGATTTTAGTATACACTAAACAATAACTTACCATAGCTTGGGAATGGCCAGTATCTTTCAGATGTAAGCATTTCTGCTTCATCCACATACTTTCTTAAATTCTCCATTGCCGGTAAAATTTCATCTCTCATTGCTTCAGATGTTTCCATAATGTTATCGAAGTCTACAAGAGTTGAAAGTTTCTGTTCCAGACTGCTTGTTGCATCGGAAATAGAATCTGTCAGTTCTGACAGTCGTTCCATTGTTGTAATTTCATAATTACATTTCACGTTAGAGCTTACAGACTTCATCAGGGATGTTGTCTTTGCAAGGCTGTATAAGTAACCTTCAATTGCTGCAAGATAATTCTTTCTTACCATATCAACCATCGTATGTGCTTCAATGTTAATTGTCTTACAGTAATTTTCTAACATAATTTCACATCTGGAATGAAGTTCTGATTCTGTGAATACCTTATGTTCCATTAACATATCCATATTCTTCTTATCAAGAAGATGAGGCATTGCATCTGCGGTTGTTTTCAGATTGGAAAGACCTCTAACCTTTGTCGCTTCTTCAATCCATTCTTCACCGTATCCATTCCCATTAAAGATGATTCTTTCATGAGTCTTAATTGTTTCTTTAATTAATTCATGAAGTTCGCTTTCAAAATCAGCTGCTCCTTCTAATCTGTCTGCAAAAGCTTTCAAGCTTTCTGCAACTGCTGCATTTAACATAATGTTACAACATGCAATACTGTTGGCAGAACCAAGAGATCTAAATTCAAACTTGTTTCCTGTGAAAGCAAATGGTGAAGTACGGTTTCTGTCTGTTGTATCTCTGTTAAATCTTGGAAGTGCATGCACACCCAGTTTCATAATTACTTTTTCTGTTCCTTCATATGGCGTATCATTCTTAATAGAATCAAGAATTGCTGTTAATTCATCTCCAAGGAAAATAGAAATGATTGCAGGTGGTGCTTCATTTGCTCCAAGTCTGTGGTCATTTCCTGCAGTAGCAACGGAAAGTCTTAATAAATCCTGATATTCATCTACTGCTTTAATTACTGCACAAAGCATCAATAAGAACTGTGCATTTTCGCTTGGGGTTTCTCCCGGTGAAAGAAGATTTACACCCTGATCTGTTGCCATGGACCAGTTGTTATGTTTACCTGAACCATTGACACCGGCAAATGGTTTTTCATGAAGAAGACAAACCATTCCATGCTTTCTTGCAACCTTCTGCATAATTTCCATTGTTAACTGGTTGTTATCTGTAGCAACGTTTGTTGTTGAGAAAATAGGAGCAAGTTCATGCTGTGCAGGAGCTACTTCGTTATGCTCTGTCTTAGCAAGAATTCCAAGCTTCCAAAGTTCTTCGTTTAATTCTTCCATAAATGCGGATACTCTCGGTTTGATTACACCAAAATAGTGGTCATCCAATTCCTGTCCTTTTGGAGGCATAGCTCCGAAAAGTGTTCTTCCTGTATATACAAGGTCCGGTCTCTTTTCGAACATTTCCTTATCAACCAAGAAATATTCCTGTTCCGGTCCTACACTTGTACGAACGTATTTCACATCCTTACCGAATAATTTCAAAATTCTTTTTGCCTGGCGGTTTAAGGCCTGCATTGATCTAAGAAGTGGGGTCTTCTTATCCAACGCATCTCCTGAGTATGAACAAAATGCTGTTGGAATACAAAGTGTATGATCTTTAATGAACGCATAAGATGTTGGATCCCATGCTGTATATCCTCTTGCTTCGAAAGTAGCTCGAAGACCACCTGATGGAAATGAGGACGCATCCGGTTCACCCTTAATCAGTTCCTTTCCTGAAAATTCCATAATGATTCCTCCATCCGGTGAAGGTGTAATGAAACTATCATGCTTTTCTGCGGTGATTCCTGTAAGGGGCTGGAACCAGTGAGTATAATGGGTAGCTCCGTTTTCTACTGCCCATTTCTTCATTTCTGTAGCAACTGCATCTGCTACCTGATCGTCCAATCGAATATTTTCATCGATTGTTTTTCTGAGAGAACTATAGATATCTTCTGATAATCTAGCTCTCATCACCCTGTCATCGAATACGAGTGATCCAAATAATTCTGGTACTCTTTTTTCCATAATACGTCTCCTCTCCAATCTCTAATATACTATTTTTCAGTCTTTTAGAAGTTGTAATGAACTTTCTCCTAAAACAAAAGAAAAGACGCCCTGGAATTTTTCCAAGACGCCTTTGCCTTTATGTGTACGAATTTTACAGCTGATTTTTTTTATTGTCAAGCAATTTTTTTATGACCTAAAAAAATAAACTGTTCTCTTATTTTTATAAATCGTCATCTAAACTATATTAACTGAACATTTAATAAAATAATTTACTGTTTTAAAAACGCAATAATCTTTTCGTAATTTTCCGGAATATGAGGGAAGCTACATTGGGAACAGTCTTTAATCTTCCGTTCTCCCCGTTCTATAAAGGACGGATTTCCCAGACACTGTTCCTTTTGATACATTGGACAATAACAAAACATACAGTTAAAATTTTCCAGTCCTTTATGGCATGGAAAATATTTACACTCCCGATTTTCAAAAAATTTATAAGAATTCTTCATTGTTCTTTCTCCTTGAATATGCTCTCATGCATGTTGCAAAATGATTCCGTCCCCAAACTTTGATACAGATTCCTATTCCTTTTTTTCAAAACGATTCTTTGCAAATTCATCTACGGTTCCAAAACGATATCCCTGCTTTTTCAAATAGGAAATGATTTTTGGTAATGCTTTCGTATCAGCAGATGATATCACATGTAACAGTGGCATCATCCCGCAAAAATGATGTTTTTTGAATTTGTCTACCACGTAACTGACTGCTGGCTGATTGTTTACATCATAATCATACAGAGCCAGACTCCAAAGCATGGTGTTGTATCCCATGTCCTTAGCCACCTTCATTACGCGAACACTGTATTCCCCTTCCGGTGGTCTCATATAAGAGTCCAGATTGTATCCGGTCAGTTTTTTCATGGTCTTCCTGCACTGCTTCAATTCTTTTTTCATTCTGCCAACCGAAATATCCGGTAGTCGAGGATGCGTACAGGTATGATTTCCCACCAGATGTCCCTGTTTTTTCATCTGTTTTACTAGCTTTGTATTTTCCTTGATATAGGGCTCCGTCACAAAGAAAATCGCCTTAATCTTTTTCTTTTTCAGAATCTTTAAAATTTTCTTTGTATTTCCGTTTTCGTAACCACAGTCAAAGGTTAAATAAATGACCTTCTTTTTTTTGCGATAAGCCTTACTTCCGTAATAGTAAGTATGATACTTCTTTAACGAAACACCTGCCGGCTTGCTGACTGCCGGAAGCTTATGGTCTGTTCTCAGATTCAGTCCGCATCCAACGGACCGATTAGAGTACTTATTGTAATTCACTTTCTTTCCTGCAAATACCGGAGTAAAAACAGTCGTTGTAAAAACAATTATCATTACCAAAATACTGATTTTTTTCTTCATAGGCAGAACTCCTTTGTTCATTCTTACTGTTTACACCACATCATACAATATGCCTGTGTCCTTGCTGCAAACATTTCTGTTTCCAATATTTTTTTAACTTCTTCTTTGGAATACCAAGCTGCTTCAATTTCTTCCAATTCCGAGTGACTATCCTGTATGGTACCGACTGCTTTTCCGAGAACCACCTTCACTTTTTCATTGGAAAAACCTACAGCAGAATAACTTTCCTTCCACTGTTCTGAAATTTCAACCAACTGTAATCCTGTTTCTTCTACCAGTTCCCTGGCTGCTGCTTCTTCCAATGTTTCACCTTCATCAATCAATCCTGCCGGAAAATTGAAGACCCATTCATTGACGGACATTCTAAACTCTCGATTTAACAGAATTTTTTCTCCTGTTTCATCATGCATTACTATAACAACAGCATCAGCGGCTGTTCCAGACAGTTCTTCCTTTTCCATATGATGATTCCGACTAATTCTTTTTCTGACATATCCAATATTTTCAAAGTTTGCTTCTTTTCCTTTTACCATGGATGCACAGGTATTAATCCATACCACATTACAGTCATCATGAGCACATAAATCAAAGGACTGTCTAAAATCATAGGAACCTGTTGAGAACGAAGGAACAATAATTAGCGTCAGTTTAAAGCACCGCATCAACTGTTCCATATATTTTGTTGTTAAGAAATCCTTGCAAATCAGAATGGCAATTCTGCCGATTCCCTCACAATGGAAAATATTAATTCCAAGACTTGGAATAATCCCTTCCAGAAAAGCACTATCCTTATATTCAATTCGGAACGGATTCTGCTTGCATTGTTTGCAAATGACCTCTCCGTGTTGGTTCATAATCGTTACCGTATTTCTCTTGCGTTCCCAGAAAGATGGCAGAATAATCATAGACGGTAGCTTTTTCTGTTCTTCCCCGCTCAATGCTTTAATTTTTTTACCAATGTAATCAACCATTTCCGGATTTCCCAACATTTCCGGAAATACGATAATATCGCTTTCGTTTCCTCCTTATGCTTGCTTCTCTATTCAATTTTGACAAATCCGTTCTGTAATAATTTGCCTATAATTATATCATAGAACACTTTCTTTGTCCTTAGAAAAACATTGAGATTGCAAGATAACCACACGCCCAATGGATTAATACACAGCCCCAGATATTTTTTTGTTTTTCATAGATCATTCCTAATCCGATTCCCAACGCCAAAGCTCCCATCATAAACGGAAAACCATGTGGCAGATGCATTAGTGAAAATAATAATGAGGACAATAGGACATTAAAAAATTTCTGCCATTTCACTTTAACCAAAAAGCGAATTGATGTCTGTAGCACCCCTCTTGCCAAAAACTCCTGCATTAATGCAACGGAAATATACACCACTGCTTTCGCCCAACTTCCTCCGAAAAAATCTTCCTTTAACGAATGTCCACTAATTCGAAGAATAACGTTGATTCCAATTAGGACCCCGGATGCAATTGCAACAATGGGAATTACTTCAATAATAGACCGAATAAATTTTCTCGGTGACACAAAAACCCCTACATCCTTTAAGGATAAACTGGTTAAAAACAACACTTCGAAAAATAAAAGGAATGAAATTGCCTCGATTACTTTTGTGTACTGAGATGGTCTAAAATGAATATGCAACGTAAATTCCAAAAGACTCCAAATAAATAAGTACACACAAATACACATAACAATTCCTGTAAAGGTACTGGCACTGTCTTTTTCAAATCTTCTCAAATCACTGTCTGCCGTTACGTCAGCTCCCAAAAGAATCATTCCCCGATTCTTTCCATTTTTTTCAATGCGGTTGGTTCGAAGCTTCAAAACCGTATCCACAATTCCATTGTCATAAGTTATTTCTGCACTTTGAGACTTATCTTTTTTTGAAAAAGTATCCTTCAAAAATTTAGAAAACTTTCGATTGTTTTTTATGGACGGAATCTGTTGAATCGATGTAATTTCCACATCCTCCGGAATTCCGAAAATCTTTTGAGCCGTCGGGTTAAAATAAGAAATGCTGTGGTCTTTATCAAATAAAACCACAGCTTCTGTCATCTCATCAAACACCGTCTGCTCATTATCCAAATAATTTTGTTCTAACATACAAACTCCATTCTTAAGTGTTTAATTCTTTTAATTGATTGACTGCAGAGGATTTGGAATTAGTCAATCAATT
>JAILRZ010000194.1 GCA_024697845.1 Eubacterium sp.
GATTATGCCAAAAGGCTACGCCGGAATTGTTTCTGTTGTTTCCAGACTTTGGGCAACGATTGCAGAACTGATTTTAATTGTTATTGCGTTTATCTTTACCAGAATTATGAAATTACAGAAAAAAAATTAAAATGAGGAAAAAAACTATGTATTACAAAAACAAAAATTATTATGGATGGGAAAATTCTCCAAAACTTTTCTACGCATTAGCGGTTATTTCCTTTGTGCTATTTATTGTTTCTACAATAATTAATTTTTCAAAAGATTTAAAATCCGAAAAAATCCCAGCCACGGTCCACCATCATGACTATTCTTATACAAGGACTTCTAAGGGGAGGACAAGGGAGATAGACCGCATTTACGTGTCTTATACTTATAACGGAGTTCAATATGACAGCGTCTATGTGCCCAATGTTTTTTCTCCGCATAGATATCCTACCGGGTCTGTGATGACGGTAAAAATTGATCCAAGCAATCCGGAACATTGTTTTGTGGAAGCCTCTGTTATTTCTTTTCCACTATATTGCGGAGTTTTTTGTTTGATTATGCTAATTATGGGGGTTTTCTTTTCATCGAATAAAAATATTGAGTTAGATGACGATGATACTCCACCCCCTCTAGAAGATGACCAATTTGGCTACTTCTATGAGAAACGATAAATTTCAAAAAAAATAAATATAATAGTTTTAAATCCCTCTTTTTTAGTGTATAATATGTCTATCAGAGTGAACGGAAATTGCGCAGTTTTTGTGCGCCTACATGGTAGGTCTACACAATTACATATTACTGAAAAGGAGGGATTTTTATGCTAGCCGAAAACAGAATCATCAAATATTATTCCCGAAAGGACCCGAATATTGCAATCAAGACAATACCAGGACATTTTGTCACACGAAATTCTCATTTAAATCAGTATCTTGATATGACAACAATGAAAACCCGTCAGAACGAGGCGGAACGCATTGCCATTGCAATGAAGGATTATTACAATGTTATGGGAAAACCGATTGATACCATTGTTTGTCTGGAAGGATGTGAAGTCATTGGAGCATTTCTTGCAAGTGAATTAAGTCGTGCCGGAGTATTATCTATGAATGCCCATAAGACCATCTATGTAGTAACTCCGGAATACGATTCCAATGGTCAGATGTTCTTCAGAGACAATCTGAAACATGAAGTTAAGAACAGAAATGTTTTATTGCTGTTAGCTTCTGCAACTACCGGAAAGACGATTCGAAACAGCATTGAGTGCGTTGAATATTATGGTGGTATTCTTCAAGGTATTTCAGCGATTTTCAGTGCCGTGGATTCCATTGACGGTCATCGCGTGGATGCACTATTCCATGCCGAAGATATTTCTAACTACGAAGCGTACGATCATCATAATTGTCCACTTTGTAAAGCTGGAGAACGCATTGAAGCTTTGGTAAACGGTTATGGTTATAGCGAATTGTAGATCGTGTTCCCCTTAGATTGACAAAATATCTTTGGGGTTCTATATAAGTTTTAGAATTATGACAAGTGCTGAATGGCGTAAAACGCTATTCAGCACTTGTCTATTATTTTCTCTGGCAATTGATTGTGGATATAGTAGCGAAAATGAACAATTCGTCAAACTGCTACTAGTAATTGAGCCGGGATATAGTAGCGAAAACAGACAATTCGCAAAACTGCTACTAGTTATTGAGCTGAGATGTAGTAGCAAAAACAGACAATTCGCAAAACTGCTACTAGTTATTGAGCTGAGATGTAGTAGCGAAAACAGACAATTCGCAAAACTGCTACTAGTTATTGAGCTGAGACATAGTAGCAAAAATAGACAATTCGCAAAACTGCTACTAGTTATTGAGCCGGGACATAGTAGCGAAAACAGACATTTTGCAAAACTGCTACTAGTTATTGAGCCGGGACATAGTAGTGAAAACAGTCAATTCGCAAAACTGCTACTAACAACAAGTACAGAATCACCATAATCTTTGTTTTTTGAATTCCCTAAAATATGAAAAACGGTAGCATTCCTGCTACCGTTTCTTACTGCCATAAAAATATTCATCAATCCCTTTTATAATTCCATTCACCATTTTCTTCTGTCCATTTGACGAAGACATATAACGATCATCTAATGTGCTTGTCATAAATCCCATTTCCAATAATGTTACCGGAATGGTACTCCAATTGGTTCCTGACAAATCATTTCTGGCTGAAAGTCCGCGGCTGTGAAGTCCCGTCTCCTTGCAATATGCATTCAAAATACATTCTGATAAATGTTTACTCTTTGATGCCATTTTTCCAACATAAGGATTTGAAGATGGAGCATATAAAGCACTGGCTCCTCGTGCCGAAGCTGGACCACCGTCTGCATGCAGTCGGATTGCAATATCACATTTTTTATTTAGTTTCTGTGCACGCTGAATATTTGTAATGTTTACATCATGCGTGGTTCTTGTCATCACAACTTTGTATCCCTTTGCAGTTAGCTTCTTTTGAAGCTTCTTTGCAATTTCCAAGGTCAAAACATACTCAGGCTTTTTTGTAACAACACCGGATGTACCACCGGAAACCTTTGGCTTTGATGTTTTTGCTCCCGGTCCAATGGGTTCTAATCCATTGTTTCCCACTCTTTGATGTCCGGCATCAATACCAATTATCTTTTTCGGTAACACCTTCACTTTTGTTTTTACGGATTGATTTCCCACTTTAGCACTAATCCAAACCTTTCCGTATTGCTTTGCCTTTACTGTTCCTTTTCTTGAAACTGTGGCAATCTTTTTGTTGGAAGAACTCCACTTTACTCCTTTTAAATTCACTCGAAATTTCTTCGTTTTTCCGGCAGTGATTTGCTTATATTTTTTCTTGAACTGCAGTGCCTTTACTTCTTTTTTGGATATTGTCTTCTGCTGCTCCGTTCCTGTTTCCTGTACAGTTACCGTTTCTGTTATCTCCTTAGATTTTACCTTTTTAACGTTGCCGGAAACTGCAACCAATGACAATGTCAATACAGCAACTGATAACAGAT
This sequence comes from Eubacterium sp., assembly GCA_024697845.1. Classification (GTDB taxonomy): domain Bacteria; phylum Bacillota; class Clostridia; order Lachnospirales; family Lachnospiraceae; genus Eubacterium_G. The sequence goes on from JAILRZ010000194.1 coordinate 3,017, forward strand.
ATTTCACTCGTTTCATTTTTTCATCCTCCATCGAATCATTCAAATTAATCACCCAAACCTTTACGCTAATTCGGAATTGGATTACGATTGTCAAATGCATGAAAGCAAGCTTTCTGCATTTTCTTCGTCGTGTAAACAAAAAAGGAATCTTATCGATTCCTCTTTCATCATATTATAAATTTTTAATTCGTTCAATTGCTTTTAATGTATTTTCATAAGTTCCAAAAGCCGTCAGTCGGAAGTATCCTTCCCCGCTAGGACCGAATCCGGACCCCGGCGTTCCAACAATATTGGCATTTGCCAACAAGTAATCAAAGAATTCCCAGGAAGACATTCCATTTGGAGTTTCCAACCAGACATATGGTGCATTTACGCCACCGCTAACAGAATATCCGGCAGATTTTAATCCTTCAATAATCGTCTTTGCATTGTTCATGTAATACGCAACCTGCTCTTTGGTCTGTACCTTTCCGGCTTCTGTATATACCGCTTCGCCGGCTCTCTGAATAATATATGGAGCACCATTGAACTTTGTTCCATGGCGTCTTGCCCAAAGTGCATTCAGCTTTGTTCCATTAGATTCCAATTCCTTTGGAATGACTGTAAATCCAAGTCTTGTTCCGGTAAATCCGGCATTCTTTGAAAAGCTGCGAAGTTCGATTGCACAAGTCTTGGCACCTTCACATTCATAAATAGTATGTGGTACGTTATCCTCTGAAATATAAGCCTCATAAGCAGCATCATAAATAATAACCGCGCCTACCTGATTTGCATAATCAACCCACTTCTGTAATTCATCCTTTGTAATTGTGGAACCTGTTGGGTTGTTTGGGAAACAAAGGTAAATAATATCCGGAGTTTCTTTTGGAAGTTCCGGTGCAAAATTTGTTTCCTTTGTACATGGCATGTAGATTACATTACTCCAGCTTTCTGTAGCCTTTACAAATTCACCTGTTCTTCCAGCCATTACATTGGTATCCACATAAACCGGATATACTGGATCACAAACTGCAATGCGGTTGTCCTTACTAAAAATATCTCCAATATTTCCGGAATCAGATTTTGCTCCATCACTGATGAAAATTTCATCCAGCGCAATATCCACTCCTCTTGCAAGATAATCATTTTTGCGAATTGCCGAACGTAAAAATTCATATCCCAAGTCCGGCGCATAACCGTGGAAGGTTTCTGCGTTTGCCATCTCATCCACTGCCTTGTGCATTGCCTCAATTACTGCCGGGCAAAGTGGCTGAGTAACATCGCCGATTCCAAGACTGATTACTTCTTTGTCCGGATTTTCGCTTTTAAATGCAGCTACTTTTTTTGCAATATTTGAAAATAAGTAACTTCCCTGAAGTTTCAGATAATTCTCATTAATTTTATACATTTTCAGTCCTCCTTGTACCTTTTAACTAACATTTTTCACTACTTATTATATAAGTCTCTTTTCAGAATTTCTACTTTATTTTTTTCATCATCTTACTACGTTTCTCCTATAAAAAAAGACCGGAAAGTTTCTAAAACAAACTTTCCGGCATTTTTTACTCTTTATACATAATCGAAAGAATCATGCTGGCGGTATCCACCATGTTTCTTCCACTGTCCATGGCTGATTTTTGAATGTAGCGATGCGCCTCATTTTCCGTCATTTGATTCATTTCCATCAAAACTTTTTTTGCTTCATTAATTATTTGCTGTTCTTCCGGAGAACGCATCCCCGGTTTCCGTTTTTTCTTATTCAGTCGTTCATAGATATTGGTATCCATCATCTCGACAGAGTTCAGTAATTCCCTGACTTTCAACGGCATTTCCAACATAGCAATTCCCGGCTCTTCGTCCAGACTTTCTCTACTTAATGAAGTAATTAACAGCATTTCAAAATGACTTCCAAGATTTTCACGGATTTCGCGATACAGCATATCCGGAAGCCTATATCCGCTGATAACAATTCCCTCTCCTAAATTATCTGCCATATTAATTGCCTTGGCACCACTGGTACAGCAAACTACATTACTATGTCCATTTCTCACCAACAGGTGCTTAATAGACTGGGCGTCCTCTAATTTAGGAAACACTACGATTATACCTGACACTCCTGCTCCTCCGACTTCTAATATTCAGACTAAATGTTTCCCAAATATCTGTTAATTTCCCAATCGGTAACCTGAGATGTATATTCCATCCATTCTTCAGATTTCGCACGAATGTATTTTTTAAATACGTCTTTTCCAAGAATTTCTTTTACAAATTCTGACTTCTTCATTTCTTCAATTGCTTCATAAAGGTTCTTTGGAAGATTTTCAATTTTAGCCTCTTCTCTTTCTTCGTCAGTCATTTCATAAATGTCCTTCTGTACACTTTCAACCGGCTTTAAACCTCTCTTAATTCCGTCAAGTCCAGCTGCGATACATACTGCAATTGCAAGATACGGATTACATGCGCAATCCGGGCAACGAAGTTCTACTCTGGAACCTGCACCTCTTGCAGCCGGAATACGAATCAATGGACTTCTGTTTGTAGCAGACCATGCAATGTACGTTGGTGCCTCAAATCCCGGAACAAGTCTCTTATAGGAATTTACGATTGGATTTGTAATTGCGGCAATAGAACGCATATGTTCCATTAACCCGGCAATAAAGCTATACGCAGGAGCAGCTAATTTTGCATCATCCTCTGGATTTGCGAACAAATTATTTCCGTCCATGTCTGCCATGGAAATATTAATATGCATTCCGGAACCACATACCCCAAACTTTGGCTTTGGCATAAAAGATGCATAAAGTCCATGACGTTTTGCAATGGTCTTTACCGTTAATTTATATGTCATGATTTTGTCAGCCGCCTCTAATGCTTCACAATATTTAAAATCAATTTCGTGCTGCGCCGGTGCCACCTCATGATGTGATGCTTCAACAATGAATCCCAATTTTTCCAAATTAAGAACAATATCTCTACGAGCATTTTCCCCCAAATCAATTGGTCCTAGGTCAAAGTAACTCCCCTTTTCATGAGTTGTTGTTGTAGGACATCCATTGTCATCTGTATGGAATAAGAAGAATTCACACTCAGGACCCACATTAAATTTATATCCCATTTCTTCCGCTTCTTTTAAAACCTTCTTCAAAATAAAACGAGGATCATTTTCCAGCTGTTTCCCATCCGGCTTATAAACGTCACAAATCATTCTTGCAACCTTTCCCTGATGTGGTCGGAATGGTAAGATTTCAAATGTATCATAATCCGGATACAGATACATATCAGATTCTTCAATTCTGGCAAAACCATCAATCGAAGAACCATCAAACATAATCTTATTGTCTAATGCTTTTTCCAACTGACTTTTTGTAATAGCAACATTTTTTAATGTTCCAAAAAGATCTGTAAATTGAAGACGAATAAATTCCACATCTTCCTGTTCCGCGATATTTAAAATTTCCTGCTTTGTGTATCCCATATTAATCTCCTTTCGATATGTGCACATTTTCCATTACAAATAATAACAAATCCACCCGTCTGCGTCAATTATTCCCCTCTTTCTATTGCAAATCTTCCAATAAAAATATAGAATAAAAAAGCGATAAAAAAAATGGAGAAACAAATGAAAAATTTAAATATAAAATTATCTTTGAAAGGGAAGCTTATCGGAGTTTTTTTACTTCTCTTATTAGCCGTCCTGTTATTTAGTATAATCCGTCATTCTCATAGTTATGACGAAAACAATACCAATATTGAAACTACTCAGGAAATGATGACTATTTTCGAAGAAACCACAGAGGAAACTACCACCGTGTTGGAAACTACAGAAGAAGAACCTACGGAAGAAGCTACTGTAGAACCTGAAACCCCTGACTTTGAAGAACTCATTGATTTTAATGCTGATTATCCTTTTATGGTAAAGGTTAATCGTGCGGAAAACTTTGTTACCGTTTATGGTATGGATTTCGATGGGGAATATACCGTTCCTTACAAGACCTGCATTTGCTCTACTGCCAAGGAACCGGAAAACACTCCTCTGGGGAATTTTGAAATTAGCGAAAAGAAACGTTGGAATTTTATGGTAGATGCAACATATACCCAATATGCCATTCGAGTTTACGGACAGATTATGTTACATTCCATTCCTTACGCGGAAATGTCCAACGAAACAATGCTCTACAAAGAATATAATAAGCTTGGTACTGCCGCATCTCACGGATGCGTTCGTATGCAGGTAAACGATGTAAAATGGATTTTTGCAAATTGTCCGGAAGGAACTCCTGTAGAAATCTACAGTGAACCGGGAGAAGAACCACCAATTCCTCTTGCACCTTTTGAAAAAATTTCAAAGCATGATGACCGAAAGGGATGGGATCCTACCGATCCGGATGAACTAAATCCTTGGAACCAATAAAGGAGAAAATTATGGCGAAAAAATATTATGCTGTAAAAGTCGGTTTGACCACAGGAATTTTTGAAACCTGGGAAGAATGTAAAGCCAGTGTGGACGGTTATCCCGGGGCTCTTTATAAGAGTTTTAAGACCCTGGCCGAAGCCCATGCCTATATGGGTTGGAGCGGTCAGCAGCTGAATCTGTTTGACGTGGCTGATTCCATGGACGAACTGGTTAACGAAAAAATTGATTATACTCCGGAACAAAACGAGGAAGCACCGGATATGGAAAAGCCTTTTTCCAATTCCCTTACCGCGGTTGCCTATGTAGATGGAAGTTTCAATACCTCAACCGGTGTATTTGGATATGGCGTGGTCATGTTTCACAATGGGCAGGAACTTCATTTTAATGATTCCTTTGATGATGAAGAAATGGCTTCCATGAGAAATGTTGCCGGTGAAATCTATGGTTCCATGGCTGCAATGGAATATGCCATTAAGAACAATGTCAAAAATCTAACTATTTTTTATGACTATATGGGAATTTCAAAATGGTGTACCGGCGAATGGAAAACCAATAAAAAAGGAACAATCCTTTACAAAAAATATTACGAACAGGCAAAGAAAAAAGTCCAGATTTCCTTTGAAAAAGTCAAAGGACATTCCGGCGATAAATACAATGATTTGGCAGACCGTCTTGCAAAAGATGCCTGCGAAATTAATTAAAAGGAGATTATTATGAGTCTTTTTTACAAGGAAACCGAATGGGTCGAAGACAATCCGGTGGAAAATGACGACGAGTATGTAGAGATTTTCGGAAAAGGGCAGGGACATCCGGTCCGTACATTTTTCCGTCTTTACAAAGGAACCTATTGGCGCTTTTTGCTGGCAGGCTTTCTTTTCATTCTAAAAAACAGTCCGGTATGGGTATTGCCAATTGTTACTTCCAATATTATTAATATTGCAACTCACCCGGCAGGACATTCCACTTTGGAAATTATTTTAAACATCGCTGTGATTATGATTTTAATTGCTTTTAACTTTCCGTTAAACTACTTGTTCAATGTCTGTCAGAGTACTGCCACCCGTGCAGTAGAAGCACATTTACGTAGTTCTCTTGTGCGAAAATTACAGCAGTTATCCATTTCCTTCCATAAGGATACAGAATCCGGAAGGTTACAGTCCAAAATCATTCGTGACGTAGAAGCTATCCAGGCACTTTCATCACAGATTTTCACTCAGATGTTGACCATCTTTTTGAATATTTTTGTTGCCCTGGCTGTTACCGTTACCAGAAGTCTGATTGTCTTTGTGTTCTTCCTGATTACCGTACCGATTGCCGGCGCCACCATCGGAATGTTCCGAAAGGGAATCCGACGAAGTAACCGGGCGTTTCGAAAGCAAATGGAAGAAACCTCCACTCGCGTAGTTGAAATGGTTGATTTGATTCCTGTAACCCGTGCACACGCATTGGAAAATGAGGAAATCAAAAAGATGGGAGACTTCCTAAACGGCGTCGCTTATCGTGGTTATAAACTGGATATTATTCACGCAAACTTCGGTGCAATCAGTTGGTGTATGTTCCAGACTTTCCAGGTAGTATGTCTGGCCTTTACCGGCTACATGGCCTACAAATCCAAAATTTCCGTTGGTGAAATTGCCATGTACCAAAGTTACTTTACCACCATTGTCAATCAGGTGGCCGGTTTGATTATGATGTTACCAAATATTGCTAAGGGTACCGAATCCATTAACAGTATCGGAGAAGTGCTTCTTTCCGATGACGTGGAAGACTACACCGGAAAAGAAAAACTCACTTCCATTCGTGGTGATTTCAATTTCAAGGATGTCACCTTCCACTATGCGGATGCCGTGGATAAAGATATTTTGTATAAGTTCAATCTAAAGGTAAACGCCGGAGAAACCATTGCCCTGGTTGGAGAATCCGGAGCCGGAAAGACGACTATTTTAAATCTTTTAATTGGATTTATCCTGCCTACATCCGGAAGTATTTACTTAGATGGCAAGAATTTGAATGATTTGAATTTACGTACTTATCGTGATTTTATTTCCGTGGTACCTCAAAATACCATTCTTTTCTCCGGAAGTATCCGCGACAACATTACGTATGGGATGCCTGATGTAACTGAAGAACAGCTTTGGGCAGCCATAGAATCAGCCAACTTAAAGAAGTTTATTACAGAACTTCCAAACGGTCTGGATACAATGATTGGTGAAAACGGCGGAAAACTATCCGGTGGTCAAAGACAGCGTCTTGCCATTGCAAGAGCCTTAGTTCGAAATCCAAAGATTATCATTTTCGATGAAGCCACTTCTGCTCTCGACAGTACCTCAGAGCATGAGATTCAGCTTGCCATCGAAAACATGGCCAATACAAGAACAACCTTTATTGTTGCCCATCGACTTTCTACCATTCGAAACGCTGACAAAATTGCAGTCATTGGAAATGGTGGCTGTACTGAGTTCGGTAGCTATGATGAACTGATGGAATTAAAAGGAGAATTCTATCATATGCGTCAATTACAATCTGAATAAAAGAGCTGAAACATAACCACCGGCTTAGCCGGTGGTTTGTTTTGGCCCTATAAGGGCCTGTTACCGGCACTGAGTCTAAAGACTCGTCAAAAAGTTCGCCAGCCGCAACATCATTTTTGCATTTTTTACCTACTGTGTCTACATAATATCCTCGGCACCAGAAATGTCGGTTTCCATATTTATATTTCAAATTTATTTGTTTATTAAAGCTCCGTTTTTCTACACAAAAAACTTCGCAATAATAAACAGAGCCTTGCCCTATACAAATAACAGGACTGCACTGGCAATAGCCAATACAGTCCTGTTTCTTTTGTAACCTTATACTTCTATGTATTTTGGATATCAAGCAATTAGTAGCAATATTGAACATATA
>JAILRZ010000001.1 GCA_024697845.1 Eubacterium sp.
TTACCAAGGGAACGCTCTACCCCTGAGCCACATCAGCCTGCCAATTTTGGCAACGAAAATATAATAGCATATTTCATAACATTTGACAACACATTTTCCAATAAAAATAAATGCAATCGCTGAGACCGCTACGCTTGTTTCGTGATTGTATCACACTCGTCAAATGCATGAAAGAAAGCCTTCTGTATTCTCCTCATCATGGAACCAAAAACAGCTATGAGTTTTACCCATAGCTGTTTTTGACGTCTGGGAAGATCTATACCTCTATCCCATTTTTATTTTACTCTGTAAGTAACAGTCTTGCTGTTCTTGTATCCTTTTAATTTTGCAGATACTTTAATTCTTACATTTTTCTTTAATTTAGATTTTAATTTAACAGTAAATTTACCTTTACCATTTGCTTTTGTTGTGTATGGTTTCTTTCCAACGACAACTTTTACAGTTGCACCCTTTGTAGCGGTACCTGTAATCTTCTTTGTGTTCTTTTTGAATTTCTTAAGTTTTGGTGTAGCTAATGTAGGAACGGTCTTCTGTGTTGTAACATTGGCTTTAACCTTAACAGCACATTCATTTTCCTTCTGTGAAATCTTTAAATAATAAGTTCCTGCATTTAATGTTACTTTTCCGGTATTTCCTGTTGGATTATAATCTCCACCACCAAATAAATATTCCTTAATTGCACCCCAGTTAAGGTTCTGCTGTTTCTGTAAGCTTGTTGTCAAATCGCTTCCTGACAATGTATACAATTTGTAAGAAACCTGTGGTTTGTTCATCATAGATGGTGCTGAAATATTAACATCAAAACTTACAGTTGATTTCTTTGTCAACTTTAATTCAAAATACTGATCCTTATATGAATCTGTAATCAGACCTGATTTATATTCACCAGCCTTTAATGAAACTGCTTTTTCAGCAGTTGTTGCAGTAACATTTCCGGTTCTTGGAACATACTGTGCATCAATTTGTGTTGTAACTGTTCCCTTGGATTCGTTACCTTTTTTACCGCGGAAGGCTAAATTGTAAGTTCCTGCTTCTAATACAACCACTTTTTCACTTGTTAAATTTTTATCTGTGGAGAGTTCTAATTTTTTTACAACAACCCCTGACATAGCCTCAACATTGGGACTATATACATTCCCAAGTCTTTCCCAAGAGCCTTCACAAACTGTAGATACAACTGTAAACTTCACATATGCAGGCTGCTTTAATGTAAACTTCACTTTGAACACATCATCCTCATGTGCTGCCCCATCCTGCCAATCAAATGAAGTAACTTCACCGAATCCTGTAGATGTAATATTGTCTACTGTATTCACCTTGCCTTCAATTGTTGTTGTGCTTTCAGCCTTTACTGAAACATTACTTACCGTTACTAATCCTGCAACCATTGCAATTGATAATACGGTTGCTAATACCTTTTTCATTCTCATCTTTTTTACTTCCTTTCAAGTTTTTAACCTCGTTGATTTTACCACTTTGGAAAATTTCTGTCAAATTATCGTCTTTGTCGCACAATTTCATAAGCTAACACACCGGTTGCAACCGAAGCGTTTAGAGAATCAATATCTCCTGCCATTGGAATGGATGCAATAAAGTCACATTTTTCTTTTACCAAACGACTAACCCCTTTTCCTTCATTTCCAATTACCAGTCCAATCGGGCCTTTCAAGTCTAGGTCATACATAGTGGTTCCGCCCATATCTGCACAAACAAACCACAGCCCTTCTTTCTTCAAATCTTCAATAGTCTTGGAAAGATTTGTTACCTTAGCTACTGGAGTATAATTCAAGGCCCCGGCTGAAGTTTTTGCAACAGTCGCCGTAAGGCCGGTGGCACGATGTTTCGGAATAATCACTCCATGAGCCCCTGCCAAATTTGCTGTACGAATAATTGCTCCCAGATTATGTGGATCCTCAATGTCATCAAGCAAAATGATAAAAGGTGCTTCCCCTTTTTCTTCTGCATTCTTCATAATATCATCTACACTGGCATATTCATAAGCCGCAAGATATGCAATGATTCCCTGATGATGTCCGGTTTCTGACATCTGATCAAGACGTTCTTTTTTCACGTAATTGATTAAGGTATCGTGTTTCTTTGCTTCTCGGATTACAGTATTCATGGAACCTTCCTTACAATGTTCCAAAACAAAAAGCTTATCGATCGTCTTTCCTGCACGATAAGCTTCAATCACCGCATTTCTTCCCTCAATGGTAAATTCTTCGTATCTCATTCTTTTTCCTCTCCGATTTTTTCCAATCCAATGCGGATTAATTCCATCATTCGTTCTGATTTTCCTGTCAGATAAAGCCAGCCCATTAAGGCTTCAAACCCAGTAGCTGTACGATAATCACTCATGGACGCGTTCTTTGCTCTAGTCACAGCCTTTGCATTTCGACCACGTTTGTAAATCGTCATTTCTTCCTCTGTCAATAATTCCTGAATTGCAAAAATCATCTTTGCCTGGGCTTGCGCTTTTACAAGTTCAGAGGCTGCTTTGTGGATTTTATGTACTTGACGATTTGCTTCATCCACAATCACAGTACGAATTACAATTTCGTAGATTCCATCTCCGATATACGCCAAAGTTAACGGAGAGTAATCTACGATATTGATGTCTTTTAAATTCATTTGTTCTTTTATTATTCGAAAAATATCATTCATAACTTAACTTCTGGACCACTTGGTTCCTTCTCTTGTATCTTTCAGGATAATTCCCTTTGCAGCTAGTTCATCACGAATGCTATCTGCTAAGGTAAAGTCTCTGTCCTTCTTTGCCTGGGCACGTTTTGCGATCATTTCTTCAATATACGCTTCATCCCCAACAGCTTCTGTTTCTTTTTCAAGAATCACGCCAAGAATGTCACAGAGTTGTTCTAAGATTTCATATAACTTTGTAGCAAATTCTTTGGTGCTTTCTCCACTTACAACACTATTTGTATATTTTACCAATTCAAATACCGCGGAAATCGCATTGGCTGTATTGCAGTCATCTTCCATTGCATTTTCAAACTTTGTGACATATTCCTGTGCATCTGAAAGTTGCTTTTCTTCTGCTTCTGTCATTGCACCATCTACACCGTTTTCTTTTGCATCACGAATCTTTTCTCCTGCATTCACAATTCGTTCCAAACCGTTCTTTGCAGCTTCCATCAGATCCGCACTAAAGTTCAACGGGCTTCTATAATGAGCACTCAACATAAAGAATCTCAATACCTGTAAGTCATACTTTTCTGAAATATCACGAACGGTAAAGAAATTACCTAATGATTTTGACATCTTTGTTCCGTCAATATTCAAGAATGCATTATGCATCCAGTATTTTGCAAACGGAACACCATTGGCAGCTTCACTCTGTGCAATTTCATTTTCATGATGGGGAAATACTAAATCTTCTCCACCGGCATGAATGTCAATTTCATCTCCCAAATACTTTTTGGACATTACAGAACATTCAATATGCCATCCCGGTCTTCCGGCACTCCATGGTGATTCCCAGGCCGGTTCTCCTTCTTTTTTCGGTTTCCACAAAACAAAATCCAATGGATCTTCCTTGGATTCTTCTCCGGCCACCTTAATGTTTCTATGACCCGCTTCCAAATCATCGATATTTTTCTTGGACAGTTTTCCGTAGTCCTGGAACTTTCTTGTTCTGAAATAAACAGTACCGTTTGCATCATATGCATACCCTTTATCTACCAAGGTCTGAATCATGGAAATCATTCCGTCGATTTCCTGTGTTGCCAGCGGATGTTTGGTAGCCGGCATCACATTCATCCCTTCCATATCCTTTTTACATTCTGCAATAAATCTCTGGGAAATTTCTTCTGCAGTTGTTCCTTCTTCGATGGCTTTCTTGATGATTTTGTCATCCACATCAGTGAAATTGGAAACGTAATTTACTTCATATCCCTTATATTCCATATAACGTCTGAATGTATCAAATACAATCATTGGTCTTGCATTTCCGATATGAATAAAATCATAAACAGTAGGTCCGCAGACATACATACTAAGCTTTCCTTCCTGCAATGGAACAAATTCTTCTTTTTTCTTTGTCAGTGTATTATAGATTTTCATAATTATACCGGTGCTGTTCTTGCACCTGCTCCTTTCCAACATCTAAACATAATCATTGATATAAAAGCCATTCTCTGAACAGATTTTAGGCAGTCCTTCGTTGATTTTATAGCCAAATATATGCGCTGTCAACTCTCCGATGGTCAATTCCTGTATCTCCAATGCGCTTTGAGTTACATCTTCTTTTTTTTCTAATGCCATTACTCCTTTTTCGAAAGAAATCTGAAAATAGCCGTTATTTTCCTGAATTATCGGATCCGTAATTTTTAGAATAGCTTCTCCCTCACCGGAAACTTTTAATCGTCGTAGTAAATTTTTCAGATTGACAATTCTTGCCATGGCATAAGGTTTTCCCTTCGTTTCGAGCCAACTCATAGTATTTTGAATTGATTCATCCAGCACTTCTTCCAGCACTTCATCGTCCAGCCAAATTCGATAGCCAACAATAACTTTATTGTCAATATAGATTTCTATGAAGCCACCTTCAACTTCTGTCAATTCCATCATTTTTCTGAAATAATCCACATCTCTGCATAAAGTCACATCATAGTACTTTTCCGTACAGGTTTGTGCAAAAATGGATAATCGAACTAAATCCGATTTTTCAGCCTTTCTGGAAATCAATGAATGGGTTGGTTTTCTGCGTTGTTCTTCCGGTTTTGTTTCTTTGCGATCCATTACAAAAGAAAATCCCATTGCCTGATATATTTGTGCGTTTGCTTCCGTGGACGGAATAATGTAGGTAAACGGTTCTTTTTCCTGATACATATCTTCCAGTACCTGAGCAAACATTTTTTTCATATAACCTTTATTGCGATATAAAATATCGGTACAAACACCATAAATATAAAGAATACGACTTTTCACCCTTCCGGTAATCACTGTTTTCGGAATCAAATGCAGTGCACTGACAATCTGATTTTCATCTTCATTTACAGCCACATATACACCGGGCAAACGTTGCTCAAAGTAATAATCCGTATATGCTTTCGTGTCTTCCGGAAAACATTGCTCGTACAACGGTCGGATATTCATTTTTTCCTGTTCTTCCAAATATCTAATCATAAAAACTTCTCTCTATTTTTGAATTACTGTATATTTTTCCACTAAATAAATAGGATGATAGGATAGCTTGGATTTTCGAAGTCCTTCCAATCCCATATCATCTTCTCGATTTACTTTCCCTGCTGTTGGGAATGCCTGTTTTAAAAACTCACTGCACAAATATGGATACAGTCCTCTCACATTAGCATTTGCCTTTTCCACAGGGATATACACCATATCCTCTGTTTCGCAATAATTCCCTATGGTAATTCCCTGAAGTTTTTCATCCAGATACACTCCACCGATTTTGTAATCAAACACTTCTTCATGCTTCAGCAAATATTTGATTCCGGTAATTTCTGCATCAATCAATTCATATTCTTTTGTATCTTCCTTCCCCTTTTTCCATTCCTCTAAAAACTCCATAATTTCATTCTCATGCTGTTTATTGAGAAACGCAAAGCGATAACGCCCCTCATACATTCTTATAAATGCATTCCGATGATTTTTCTTTCCGTGATATTTCTTTCCTGAAAACTGTCTGAGTTTTTCGGCATCATATACATAATCTGCATAGGTACGATCCGGAACAACTACATATTCATCTTTCGGAAGATTCAAACATTCCAACGCCTCTTGATCCACCAGATACATCTGAAGTTTTTTCTTTAACACATCATTAAAGAATTTTTTTGTTTCCAAAAAACACTCTTGTAAATCTTCTTTTTTACAACAAGGAACCGTTGTATAATACTGACCATCCTGCCCCTTTGCTACCCAAATAAGTCCCTTTTCAGTCAAAAAATATTTTGTCGGATATTGTTCTTTCCACATAAAAAGATCCATTAAATTACTATCTGCCGTTTCAGGACGTCTAAGTTCATAATAGCTTTGTAACAAAGCATAGTCTTTTAATTCAATTTCTCTTAGAGGATATTTCTCATCCACCATTTGACTCTCCTGTATCAAATCACATCAACTATTTCAATAAGACAATCGCCTGCGATGAAATACCCAGGCCTTCACCGGTAAATCCAAGTCCTTCTTCCGTAGTCGCCTTTACTCCCACCTGATTTTCATTAATTTGAAGTGCATTGGCAATATTATGAACCATTTCTTCTCGATATGGAGCAAGCTTTGGTCTCTGACATACGATGGTAGAATCAATATTTCCAATTTCAAAACCATTCTCTTGAAGTAATGCACCCACATGTTCTAACAGCTTGATGCTGGATATTCCTTTATACTGTGGGTCTGTATCCGGAAAATGCTTTCCAATATCCCCCAATGCAGCTGCACCTAACAACGCATCCATAATCGCATGCACTAAAACATCTGCATCGGAGTGTCCTAGAAGACCTTTCTCATAAGGGATTTCAACACCGCCCAAAATGAGTTTTCTATCTTCTACCAATTTATGAACATCATATCCCATTCCAATTCTCATGGTCTGCCTCCTCTTCCTACGAAAAATATATTATCATAAAATATAGAAAGAGGCATCAAAACTTTACAAAGTTTTTGATGCCTTTTCTTGTCTTTTCAATTGACCTGCTAGTAGCGAGAGAGGGATTTGAACCCACGACACCAC
>JAILRZ010000053.1 GCA_024697845.1 Eubacterium sp.
CCATAGATCCTTTTAGGTGCGCTCCAATACTAGACAAATGTTCAAAAGCGTTAAACAACCATGCATAATAAACTTTTCCTTCTTTTTTGGAACCACTAAAATCTGGAAAAAGTTTATACAATGAACCAGCCAATCTTTCTGCTTCTGCTTCTGACGCACCTTGCTTAATCGAATACTCATATAAACATTTGCTTAAATCCTTATCTATGTTTTTTTCTTCGTATTCCCTTATTCTCTCCCTTAATTTTTTTGACATTGGAATATACTGTGCTTCTACATTAGCAATCGTAGAATAACCATACTCTATCTCTTCAGCAAATTTTCTCTGACTATAATGATATTTTGATCTTACCTCACGCAAAAAATCGGCATCTTTTTGATTACCTCTTTTTTCTGTTTTTATGTTATTTTTCTCCATTTATCCGTTCCTATTCTTGCTCTTTTATTCTATTTTAACTGATTAATTATAAAAAATCCATTAGTAACACAATTTTTCTCTTGCAATTAATCATAAAAAAGTATTATAATAAATCCACCAAAAAACAATAGCACTTTGCTATTATTTTATATTTTTTTAGAACATATTAAGCTCTTTTAGATGAATATGAGCACATTCTAGTCTTTTCTACTAATTTTTCTATCATCTTATTTTTGCAACCGAAAAATTTGCACTTTGAAAGGCGGTAAAAATGAGAAGGCCATCTTTAGAAACAAAAAGGATTCGCAAATATGGTACCGGCGTTGGAGCCGACTACCAACCTTATATCCACATCCAAGATTTCAATAGTCGAGGAACCTCCGTTGTTATTCCCGATTGGAAAACCAAGCGTGGCATCCACTGCCTCTCTCAAGGAGAGATGTATTGGTACTATACCCTGCGTTGGGATGATAACAATGTCGATATCCGTGAACAATACCCCTTAAATAGATCTGATACAGACGCAATTGCAAATACCTATGGACTTAAGCCACCTGGAAAAAAAGATTGTCTAATGACTACTGATTTCCTTGTTACCGAAGCCAATGGAAAACTACATGCTTATTCTGTCAAACCAAATAGAGATTTATCTTCAAGAACTATCGAGAAACTGTTTATTGAAAAAATGTATTGGACCAAACGTAACGTCCATTTTACCCTTCTTTACAAATCCGATGCAAACTTGATACTGGTCAACAACCTACGCATTGTAATGGAATACTATGATAAATCATCTGTTTTTGATGAATGGACTCAAATCAAGCATATGATTGCCACAAAACAATTACCATACGACATGGAAACCATACCGATTACCAATTTAAACGACTATATGAAATGGAGGAAAAACTATGGAAGATAAAGTAATTTCTGTTGGAACTATTTTAGCAGACACTAAGACATGTACAAGATACCGTGTAATTGCAATAACTGGCACGTCATACATACTATGCGAATTAGATACCACACGATTTATTCTGATTGAACATTTAAAGAATGTACTACATAACCTCATTTTAGATGGAGACATTGTATTTGAACCCATAGAAAAAAATACAAGAGTTGTCGATGTTGATTCACTCCCACCAAAAACAAGAGAAAAATATGAAATTCGATTACAACTTATGAATGAAGTGTTAAGTGTATATGGTCCAACTTATATGGGGCTTATGGGTAAATCTTCCAAAAAAGAACTCTATATTCTGCTAAAAAAATATAATTGTCCATCCAATACTTTTTGGCGAGCTTGTACTAAGTACTTCCAATCTGGATTAGATAACAATTTTCTAATTGATGGAAAACACTTCCGCGGGAAAAAGACAACTTATCATTATCAAAGAAAACCGGGAGCACCGGCAAAATATTTTAACAATTCAAACATAATTCCTAATGCATCATTGCTTGAGCACTTCGAAGAAGGGCTAAAATATTATAAATCCGGCAGAGATAAAACTATAAAAAAGGCTTTTGACAGAATTCTGCTACTACATTATTCGCATACCGTTACTGAAAATGGTATTGGCTTAACACGCCTACTACCAGATACAGATAGACCTACTTACCGACAATTTCAACATTTTGTTAATAAACATTTATCAAAGCAAGAAAAAGACAAAATCAAAACCTCTGCTGCAGAGCAACGAAACAACAAACGCTTGTTATTAAGTGATTCTCTTTACGGTATTATGGGCCCGTGTGATATGGTGGAAATTGACGCATGTGAGGCAGATGTTTCTCTCGTTTCTTCAATAAATGATAGCCAATCAATTGGTCGTCCTATCGTATATTTTATGATTGACGTATATACACGAATGATTCTTGCTATGTCTGTATCATTAGATAACAACTCATATCTTGGTGTTACTAACTTGTTTTTAAATCTGTTTGATGACAAACACTCATTCTGTGCTAAATTCGATATGGATTTTGAGAACGATGATATTTGGCCATCAAACATTCTTCCAAGGAGAATCAGAGTGGATAGAGGTGCCGAATTTTTGAGTCAAAATTTTGAAAAACTATGCCTTTCACTCGGAATTGAAAAGCATATCGTTTCAGGCGCTTCTGGCTCTCTCAAAGGTACCGTTGAACAGTCATTCCATCAGATGCATGAGTCCTTGAATGCACACTTGGAAAATTATGGTCTGATTGAAAAAAGATATGACTCCAATCACCATAAGGAAGCAACATTAACTATTGATGATTTTACAAAATTGATTATCAATTTTGTATGGACTCACAACCAAAAGAATCTTCCTACATATCAGTTGACAAAGGAAATGCTTGAAAAAGATGTTCCACCGATTCCTGCACGTCTTTGGACTTTTGGTATCAACAAATTTGGACATCCTCGTAAAATTACTAATAAGGCTCAATATCTTTATGATTTGATGTCACCTATCAATGCAAAGGTTTCGCGAAATGGCATTACCTATAAGGGACTTTACTATTACAATCCGAATGACAAACATCTTAATCGCGAAATGTTTAATGCTGGAAAAAAACAAATTCCTTTTGAAGCTCGTATGGATATGCGGGATGTTAGCCGAATATATTACATTCGGGACAATCTGCTGATGGTTGCCGAACTAAATACTACGAAAACAGGTAATGGTGATTATATTGGCATGACTATGGCAGAGTATCTGCTTTATGACACTAAGAAGAAGAAAATTAACGCCCTAGGCGCTAGACAAAACGAAGAAATCTCCGCGCATAGACATTCATTTAATAGCTCTATTGTCCGTAATGCAAAAAAAGATACTAATTCAAATGATAAAAACATAAGACACGCAAGAGAATTAGATAAACAAATGATTTCACATACAAACAAGATTGCAACCCGACTAGAGCCCAATCCTTATGCTATTTCACAAGAAGAAATACCAAAGTCAACTCCTTCTCACTTAGAGTTGGATGTCAATGATCCAGACTATTGGTCCAAAGCAATTGAAGATTTTCGCAACCGACATTAGGAGGTACTATATGGAATACAGTTACGAAAAGATTAATGGTCTTTCTCAATATGAAGACTGTGATTTTACAAAAAACAATACTGTTCAGGCAAGATATATACCTGCAAAGGTGCCAATGGATAAAGGCAATCCATATATAGAGGCACTGCCGTATCCAAGGCAAAATACCGATGTACATGAAGCATATACTAGGGATTATCTCAGTTATCGCCCCGACAAGGTAAAGCAATTACCCAAACTAGATCGAATGCTTCAAGCAGGAATGCTGAGGCATGTAAGGTTTCCGCTTCCGTTTCATGAAGAATTGGAGTTTCAATTTTATCAATCAATCCTATGTTCTTACCGAGAACGTGCTTCTTTAAAACTAAAACCTTATCAGGCTACATATGTTGCAGAAAATAAAGAGAAGGAAACGTCAGAAATCCTACGAGGTGATAGTGCAAATGCCACCAATGCTGGATTCTCACTCATTGGGTATTCCGGTTGTGGTAAGAGTTCATCAATTAGCATCTTGCTGGAGCACTACCCACAGGTAATCTTGCACCCAGATAAAAATGACAGAACACATGTACAAATCCTTTACCTTGTTGTTAACTGTGTAGCTAACAGCAATTTTGTAGCTCTTTATAAAGGCATTGGCGAAGCAATTGACAAGGCTCTTGGTAATACATCTCCCGTCTACGAAAGCCAAATTGAAAGAACTCGGGGGCTTGGAAATAAGGCTGATATGGTAAAAAAGCTCATTGATCTTTTTGCTATTGGTATCATAATTTTTGATGAAATTCAATTAATTGACTTCAAGCATACGAAGGAAAATTCTTTTGACTCCCTATTAACTCTTGCTAATCGTACGAAAGTTGCAATGGCTGTTGTAGGAACAGAAGACGCGAAGGATTTGATGTTTAATGAACTACGAACCGCTAGACGTATTGGACAAGTCATTAACGGGAACCTTTATTGTCACGACACTGATTATTTCCATTTTCTTATACATATGCTGCTCCGTTATCAATGGTTTGATCAGCAAATCACGCTGAATGAAGATTTATTCTATGCTCTTTACGATGTTACCAAAGGCATTGTTGAACAGTTAATCAGCATTTATATTTGCATGACCTATGAATATCTCTCTAAAAAGAAACGACCATGCGTTGATGGCAAGTTTGTAAAATATGTTGCCAAAAAGTATTTCCCAGGTATTCAGGAAGTTCTTGCAAATCTGGAAACACCTGATAATTTTAATAAACTCGACAGCATTCGCAGGAATGCCGAGGAACAAATGAATCTACTTCTTGGCCAAACACGTCAGGAAAATGCCTCAAAAGCCATTATGTCCAATGCACAGCTGACGGATAGCAGTGAACTTTTTACAATCGCTACAAACATTAAATCTATCTCTGACTTCAACGATAAAATTATTCAATCTGCTTACAACAAAGTAAAAAATGATAGTTCCTCTCATGGTAAATCCACAGAGGAATTAACTCAACTAGTTTTTAAAACAATAACCGCTATTCAAAAAACACATTCTACAGGTTCATCCAAAACTGTACCACAAATCAGCACTAAAAAGATGCAAGATTTTATCACGCAAGACTAGATGAAAGATTTTTTTACAAGGAGAAAACTTATGAGTCACATACCTGTTTTTAAAAGCCCTTTTCCAAATGAGTTGCTATACTCATGGGTACATCGGCTCGCCGAAGAAAACGAACTGCAATTTTCCTTATTTGCAAAGACGTTTATTCATCCTACATATAACCGTATAGGCACAATGCCTGCGGATATCCGCTTTGGTTTCTACCGAATGTGTGAGTGTTTCTATACTTCTGTAGATTCCGGAAAGTTATATGAATCATTAACTAATATTACATTTGAGTCCTTAGCATTGACAAGAGATATGCAGATACGCTGTACTAACAATGCATTTCGTACCAAGAATCTCTTGAACGTCCCAATGAGCGGGTTCTTTCAGACACTCTATATGTGTCCAGAATGTTTTGAAGAAGATATTAAACAATACAAGAGACCTTATTTTCATCGTGAACACCATATGTCTGGCGTAAAGGTTTGTCCACACCATCATTGCGCATTACTGGAATACAAAGGAAAACGCGGACACGCCTGTGAATTTAAAAAAGAGAATTTCCATTCGGTCAAAACAGAAATTTCAAATGAAAGTCTGGATGCATATGCAGACTATGCTTACACAATTCTGAAATCAGGTTATCATTCTGATGCAGAAACCATAAGGGAACTGATTTATAAAACATTGAAGAAAAGAGGGTACTCAGCCAATGATCATTATCAGTCTTTAAAAGCTGACATTAAAAAATGGGCTTATTATGACCTCATAAACTTTTCTGTGGAAAAGTTTTTTATGATTACTTTTTTATCTCCAACTTATACTGATATGGAAAACATCCTCCCGGTATGTATGTTTCTGTTTCCTGATGTCAATAAACTGCTTGAATACATCAAAACAAACAAACCTCTCATACACCAGTATATCTGTAAAGACTGCAACCAGGTCTATTATATGACTGAACACGCCCACTCCCGTGGTTGGAAATGTCCACATTGCACGCAGTATGTTCCAGAAGAAAAACAATTAAAAGACTTAATAAACAATATGACTTTAGGACATTATAATCTACAAGGTAACTTTCTAGGACTAAACACACCAACAGAGTTTTATCATTGTTCATGCAAAACAATAACACGACTCAAACCACGCTCCTTTCTTTTCGAAGGAGTTCGATGTATGTGTGAAAGTACTGTTACGAAGGCTGAGGCTAAAAATAACATTGAATCCCTGGGAGATTTTAAACTAATCAACTATACTGGAACGCTATCCCCCATAACAGTCAAACATTTAACCTGTGCGCAAACTTTTGTATGTAACTACCATAAGTTTATAAACTTTCCCGGCTGTCGAATATGCAATGCCAGTGATATGACAGATACCTTATACGAACAACGTGTAAAGGATCTGGTAGGTGATGAATATTCGATAATCAAGGGATTTGTAGACCAACATACCAAAGTTTCCATTAGGCATGAAGAATGTGGCACAATCCAATATTACAAACCGTCTTCATTTCTTGATGGGCAACGCTGTCCTTATTGTCATAAAACTTATACCAGGGAACAGATTTGTGATATGTTAAAATATGCTTCTGATAACAGATACGAGGTGAAACAGTTTGGTGCAAACGTCTGGACCATAAAGGACTTGAAAACGGACAACCTCCTACGTCTTCCTCCCGCAAAAATCATCCAGGAGTTACTACGTCCCACTCCCTCTCCAATTTTAGATGTGGATCAATCAAAAGTTTATCTACCTAAATCTTACTGGGAAAAAATGTTTGATTTGCTTGTTGAGTATAAAGAAGAAACTAACTCCGTATCTATGTCTAAAAGAACTATATATAAAGGAAAAAATCTTGGTCAGTGGTGTTATCGGCAACGACAACTTTATCACTCCGGACAGTTGAAACCTACTCGTCTCACATTACTTAAAAAATTAGATTTTAATTTTAACAATCTTGATGATGAATGGCTTCGACGCTTTGAACAATATGAACGATTTGTAAAAGAAACTGGTCATTTACATGTTCATAGGCGTGAGGACTATGAAGGCGAACATCTCGGAGCATGGATTCAAACTCAAAAACTGCGATTTAAAGAAGGTAAACTCTCTGATTTTCGAGTAGAGAAATTGAAATCTATAAATCCTAATTTTTTTAATTAAATATAATATTACACTATGAAAAAGGGAGAGCCATTTGCAAAATGACTCTCCCTTTTCACATACGTTATTACTTTCTAAGACGAAAGAAATAATATCTTATTCCATTTTAAATTGTCGCAAGGATACTTTTGAAAAAATCGCTTGTTCCATTTTAAATTGTCTTGTTCCACTTTAAATTGTCGCAAAACAATTTTCCCATACAAACTCTTACAAATGCAATACTCTTTCCTTAATTTCCTGGGTTCTTCCCTGATTCCAGAACTGAGTTCCGATGTATCCGCAAGTTCTGCGGGCAACACTCATCTTGTCCTGGTTTCTATTTCCGCAGCTTGGGCATTCCCAAAGAAGTTTTCCAGATTCTTCATCTTCTACGATCTGAATTTCACCGTTGTAACCGCAACATTCACAATAGTCTGATTTAGTATTCAGTTCTGCATACATAATGTTGTCGTAGATGAACTTCATGACTTCAATAACAGCTTCAATGTTGTCCTGAAGATTTGGAACTTCTACGTAACTGATTGCTCCACCCGGTGACAGTTTCTGGAATTCTGATTCGAATCTCAGCTTGCTGAATGCATCAATTGGCTCAGTTACGTGAACGTGATAGCTGTTAGTAATATAGTTTTTATCAGTAACTCCTTTAATCACTCCAAAACGCTTCTGAAGACATTTTGCAAACTTGTAAGTTGTAGACTCCATTGGAGTTCCGTAAACAGAATAACTGATATTTTCTGCTGCTTTCCATTCTGCACACTTATCATTTAATTTCTGCATTACCTGTAATGCGAACTGTTTTGCTTCCGGATCCGTATGGGATTTTCCTGTCATACGAACACACATTTCATAGAGACCTGCGTATCCAAGGGAAATCGTTGAGTATCCGTTGAACAATAACTTATCAATTGTTTCACCTTTTTTCAGACGTGCCAATGCACCGTTCTGCCAAAGAATCGGAGCCACATCTGAAGGAGTTCCTAACAATCTTTCATGACGACAACGAAGCGCTCTGTGACAAAGTTCCAGACGTTCTTCTAAAATCTTCCAGAACAATTCCATATCTCCATTAGAAGAACAAGCCACGTCAACCAGATTGATTGTTACTACACCCTGATTAAATCTTCCATAGAACTTATAGCTTCCGTCAGGCTTTCTCTGACTGTCTTCTACAGTCAAGAAGGAACGGCAACCCATGCAGGTGTAAACATTGCCACCCTTCATTTCTTTCATCACTTTTGCTGAAATATAATCCGGAACCATTCTCTTTGCTGTACACTGTGCAGCAAGCTCTGTTAAGTACCAGTACTTAGAATCCGGAGTTACATTATCTTCATCTAATACATAAATAATTTTCGGGAATGCAGGAGTAATCCAAACACCTTTTTCATTTTTAACCCCTTTCATTCTCTGCTTCAATGTTTCTTCAATAATAGCAGCTAGGTCGTCTCTGGTCTGTCCTGCCGGGACTTCATCCAGATACATAAACATTGTTACAAATGGTGCCTGACCGTTACAGGTCATCAATGTAATCAACTGATACTGGATTGTCTGAATTCCTCGATTAATTTCATCCTTCAAACGACGTTCCACAATCTGTTTTACCTGTTCATCGGAATAGTTCATTCCTATTTCTTCACTTTCAGCCTGAACTTCCTTGGTAATTTTTTCTCTGGAAACCTGAACAAACGGTGCAAGGTGAGACAATGAGAAGGACTGTCCACCATACTGATTGCTGGCAACCTGAGCCACAATCTGTGTTGTTACATTACATGCTGTATAAAAACTATGTGGAGTATCAATCTTTGTTTCAGAAATACAAGTTCCATTCTGTAACATATCTTCCAAGTCAATCAAATCACAGTTATGCTCCTTCTGAGCAAAGTAATCTGAATCATGGAAATGAATGATTCCCTGTTCATGTGCCTGTACAATATCTGCAGGAAGTAAAATACGCTTGGTCAAGTCCTTGCTGACCTCTCCTGCCATATAATCTCTCTGAGTAGAGTTAATGGTCGGGTTCTTGTTTGAATTTTCCTGCTTTACTTCTTCGTTGTTCTGATTGATTAATGAGAAAATACTCTCATCTGTGGTGTTCGCTTTACGGGCAAGTTCACGATTGTAACGATATCGAACATATTTCTGTGCAACTTCATAACCACGCATCTCCATGATTCCACGCTCAACCATATCCTGAATGTCCTCTACCGCTACTGCATGATTGGCCTGCATAATCTGAGATTCTACATTTTTTCCAACTGCACTGATCTGATATTCATTCATTTTGTAAATTGGATCGATTTCGTTATTCGCCTTGCGAATCGCGTTCAAAATCTTGTTTACATCAAAGGTTACTTCTTCTCCATTTCTTTTAATGACTTTTTGCACTCTCGTTACTTCCATTTTTTTCCTCCTAAAAACACTGTATCTCGCACTGTATCGGCCCTTCTGGGCAAAAAAATTTCGTTCTTTTTCTTAATAGTACTATATCTTGTGTTTGCAAAACGTATTATAGCACAATATCTTCCATCTTGTACAGTGATAAATGCAACAAAAATGAAAAAAATTGTGCTACTTCTTTTAATAAAAACGTTTTCTATTTGATTCTATCGAATAATCTTTTTTTTTATTTTTTCAGGCATTCTCCGCATCCGCCAACTCCATCTTTTCAATTTTTTTGAACACGGTCCGAACAACAAAAATAGAAATTACCGCAGCCAGAAAATCTGAAATCGGCGCTGTAAACATCATCCCGTCAATCCCCTGTTTTCCCAAAGCCATAAAGATTCTTGGCATCACCAATACTAGTGGCAGGAAAAAGATAATCTGTCTCGTCAATGAAAGGAAGGTTCCCTTATTCGGTTCACTCACTGCAGTACAGAAAGTGGATGTAATCGGTTGAATTCCATTTAAAAATGTCATGAATAAAAAGATTCTTAAAAACTGTTTTCCAAACAGGAAATAGGATTCATTGGCTTTTCCGAATGCACGAATCAGTTCTGTCGGGAAAATCTGGAATATCGCAAAAGCAATGATGGATACAATCAGATTGCAGGTAAATGCCAGGCGGTACGTCTGTCGAACTCGTTGGAATGCTCTGGCTCCACGGTTAAAGGATGCAATAGGCTGCATTCCCTGGGAAATTCCAATACAGATGGAAAAATAGACCTGATTGATTTTCATAATGATTCCCACACAAGCCAATGGAATTTCACTGCCATAGCTGGATAATGCACCATAATACGTGAGGGACTTGGTCATTACAATCTGAACTACCATAATTGCCAGCTGATTGAGACACTGTGCCATTCCCAAATGCAACATTCGAAATACCCGCGCTGCTTTCGGAATAAAATGCTTCTTCTCCAATTTTCCGGTTTTATAGTGCAAAAGATAATAAATAACCATTCCAAATGAAATCACTTGGCCAATCACTGTGGCAGTAGCCGCTCCGGTCATTCCCCAGCGGAATTTCATTACAAACAAATAGTCCAATACAACATTGGTTCCTGCCCCTACCAGATTACAAAGCATAGAGTAGGTTGGGTTTCCATCTGCTCTTACCAAGTGTGCGCCCCCCGCAGAAACAATGGCAAAAGGGAATCCAATTGCCAGAACACCTGCATATTCAATAGCATAAGCAAGTACCGAAATCTTTTCGTTACTTGCCGGTGCTCCGAAGAACAACAACAACGGTTTTAAATTAATCAGTACCAAAAGGGACAGAATCACCCCGATTGAAAGCATCATAGCGACGGCATTTCCTACAAAATACAATGCTTTCTTCACTTCTCCTGCTCCAGACTTTAAGTTGAATCCTGCGGCACCACCAATCCCAAAAGCAAGGGCTGTGGCAATACACATAGTGGTCATAGGAAAACAGACATTTGTGGCAGCATTGCCTAACAGTCCTACGGTTCGTCCGATAAACAACTGATCTACAATATTATAAAAGGACATTACCAGCATAGAAACGATACTTGGGATTGCAAACTTCCGAAGCAATTTCCCTACCGGTTCTGTTCCCAGTGGATTTCTCACACCTCTTTCTTCCATAATGAATTCCTCTTTTCATCATTTTTCAGCATTTCTTATCATAATACTTTTTATAATAAAAAACCAGTCTTTTTCAATCTGCTATTGTTGTTTCAAAAACTTCGCTATGTTATACTTATTTCAGTTTGATTATAAAAAAGGAGATAAACTATGAGAGGACTATATTCCAGCAAGGCCGAAATCCGCCATAAAGTATTTACGGAAATCGCCAAAATGGCTTTTGAAGATGCGCCTCTTTCTAAAATAGAGGATTTACCTTATGAAATTGTTCCCGGTGAAATCGGGAAGTATTATGACAATATTTTCTTAGAACGGGCAATTGTTGGCGAACGTCTCCGTGCTACCATGGGACTTCCCATCCGGAAAATGTCCGAGCACGCTCCCCTCTCTGAGGGAATTGACGCCAGCGCCATTGACGAGAAATATTACGATCCACCACTGATTAACATTATCAAGTTTGCCTGTCATGCTTGTCCACATAATCGCTTTTTCATTACCGATGCCTGCCAGGGATGTCTGGAACATCCTTGCATTGAAGTTTGTCCGAAAAATGCGATTCATATGGAAAACGGCCGGTCAGTGATTGATCAGGAAAAATGTATTAAGTGCGGTAAGTGCCGTCAGGCATGTCCGTATTCTGCCATTGTGAAACAGGAACGTCCTTGCATGAAGGCCTGTGGAATGAACGCCATTGGAAATGATGAATACGGACGTGCAGATATTGATTACGACAAATGTGTTTCCTGTGGTATGTGTCTGGTTAGTTGTCCGTTTAGTGCTATTGTGGATAAAAGTCAGATTTATCAGACCGTTCTGGCATTAAAGAGTGATACACCGGTTTACGCGGCTATTGCACCATCCTTTATCCATCAGTTCGGTAGTCATACCACTCCAGAGCTGGTTCGCAGTGCACTGAAGGCGGTTGGCTTTGAAGATATGATGGAAGTTGCTGTCGGTGCGGATTTGTGTGCAATTCAAGAAGCAGAAGATTTTTTGGAGAATGTTCCGAAAAATCAGAAATGGATGGGAACCTCCTGTTGTCCGGCCTGGTCGGTTATGGCCAAGAAGACGTTGCCGGAATATGCCGACTATATTTCCATGTCACTGACACCAATGGTATTAACCGCCCGGGTAATCAAAAAACAACATCCTAATTGCAAAGTGGTATTCATCGGTCCATGTGCCGCAAAAAAATTAGAAGCCAGCAGACGTTCTGTTCGAAGTGAAGTGGATTTTGTTTTAACCTTTGAAGAAATGATGGGAATTTTCGAAGCACAACAAATTGATGTGGAAAAGGTTACTCCTGACGATTCCCTTCATCAATCTAGTGCTCTTGGAAAAGGCTTTGCTGCCAGCGGTGGCGTTGCCAAAGCGGTTGTGGAAGTCATCAAAAAAATGGCTCCAGAGCGAGAGATTCAAACAGTCAATGCAGAAGGCTTGGATGAGTGCAAAAAAATGTTAATGCTTGCCAAAGCCGGAAAATACGACGGCTATCTGCTAGAAGGTATGGCCTGTCCCGGAGGATGTATTGGTGGTGCCGGAGTTCTGAAAGATATCCGCCGAGCAAAAGTTCATTTGGGAAATGATATGGAACGCTCCCAAAAGAAAAACCCTGAAGAATCAGAATATTTAGATTATCTCGACTTAATTACCAATGAGTAATTCAAGTTTTAATCATCATTCAAGAGGAGAATAGTATATGAAATTAAATACAAAGCAAATTGTAATAACGGTACTGTTGTTAATTCTGAGTTTTTTAATTATCCGATTTTTAAAAGTTCCAAACTTAGAAGTTGCCGGGTATCGTATTTCAACTTCTGATATATTAATCAATTTAATTCTTATTTTAGGAACATTCTACTGCGGAATCTTTAGTGGTGTAATTCTTTCCATTATGGCACCGATTATTTCTTTCGTAGTATCCGGAGGTGGATTTATTGCTTCTATTCCGGCAATTCTTCCATGTATTATGGCAGGAAACCTGATTTTGGTTCTGGCTGCATGGTTGATTCGCGGAAAGAAAAACGAAGCAGGATTATTTCCTTTGGTTTTAGTTCTCGGAGCCACTTTAAAATTTATTACGATGCGGTTGCTGGTTCTTAATTGGATTATTCCTACCTGGAAAAGTTCTTTAAGCCATCTTCAAATTAATACAGTTAAAAACATGTTTATGCTGGCACCACTGTTTACCACACTTTTCGGCGTCTTTCTTGCCTGTGTGCTGTGGCCACCAATTAAATTATTTTTTAAAGCTTCAAAATAACAAACAAAGCCCTGCATTGGTCATCCCAACGCAGGGCTCATTTTTATTATAGGATTCTAAAAGTTGATTTTCTCGTACTCCGGCTTACAGCGACCTAGAATCTTTTCATATAAATAATTATGTTCTGTAACTGTACTCATCAATTTGTTTCTGTACAATTCATCTGCCATATTATAAATACTTTTCGTAAAGACATCACTGTAAATGACACTTCCATCTTTCAGCTTTGCATAGCCTCGTACCATAATTCCAGTATTGTAATAAGCTCTCGCCTTAATGAATTTCACAGTAATTTCATAAGTCTGAACTGTTGCTGAATTATAGGAACTGTTTTGCACCATTCCCGTGCTTGTTGCCGGAACGGAACAAACAGTCCGCGCATTACTTCCAAGCATCATTTCATCTTTTGGTGCATACCCTTCCAATCCAAATATCAATCCTTCTTCTACGACTTCCTTATTTGGATCCTCTACTGTATATAGCACCCGATGTCCTTCTGACACCGTATTGATTTGATATCCTTTAATATCAACTTTCGCAACCTTTCTCTCTGTTGTCGTTTCCGGAATTGTCGCAGGTTCTTCGGTAGTTTCCTCCTTCTTTGTCGTAGGTTCCACTTTCTTTGTAGTTTCATCCTTCTTTGAAGTTGTCTCCACCACTTCTTTAATAATCACGTTACTAAATTTCAATTTTGTTCCGCTAACAACACCTTTCCCAAGTTCGAACATAATTCGAATGGAGTTATTATTCACTACATAGGTTCCGGTCAATGTTTTCGTATTACCGGCACTAATAGTTGTATAAACCTGTTCCTGCGATTCATTGGAAAGATCTTCCTTGATTCCAACGGACGCATCTTTGTCTGCATAGACATCTACAGAAACTTGATATTTTCTTCCTGAAACGACATTCGTTTCATATTTTGCCTGAACGAGCCAATCAACGCCAGTATTTGCTTCCTTTACATACAATTCGTAAGAATTGTCACCATTTAATTTATAACCACCACTGGCTTTTCCATTCCAATTACCGAAAAAGCATCCCCAATTTCCGGCCTGAGTCCATGTTGAATCCGCGGCAGACTGGAATCCCGACGGCAAGTTATTGGAAGCTGTTGTTGGTTCTGCCGTTGTGGCTTTTTCCGCAGTCGTTGGCTCCGGATTATTGTTCGATAAACCGGTAAAGGTAAATGCTTCCCAGGAACCTGCCACCGAATCACTACTTGCTCTCAATTCACCGACATTATTCGTATATCCAAAATCTGCCTTTACATATTTACCGTTGGCACAGGAATAAATTCCATACTGGTTTCCAACTATATGAACCAGTTTAAATTTTTCCCAATCATTAATTGCATCACTTCTGGCAAGCAACTGATTGTTTTCATCAATCACAGCACAAACGTATTTTCCGTTAATTACAGACTTAAAAGAGATTGTTCCATCCGCATTATTGATTACTTGCAAGGTTTCCCAGGCACCACCACAAGAATCCCTGTTTGCTACCAATGGATTGTTTCCTTCATTATCTGCGCAAACAACCTTTGAGCCTTCATTTCCCGTAACCGACAAATAGTAATTTCCATTATTAATATTCGTATACTCAACAGTTTGTGCAGTCCCCGGCGTGTATTTTTTCAACACGTTTGTAATATATGTATTTTCATAATCTGAACCTACACCACTCCATTTCGCATAAATCGTATCATAAGAATCATATTCTAAGTCCACCTGATCAGCTTCATACTTATAGAGTCCCCAGTTATCATTGGAGGTCTTTGCTTTATAGGTCCAGGTTGTCCAATGAAGTCCATTGTCCCGTAACATCTGCAATCCGGTATCCCAAGCTCCGTCACTGTTAAACAGATTGAATTCGCCTAAATAACTAGGCACATTATGATTCATAGCGAAAATATTGTTAATCTTATTTTGAAGACTGGAAATTTGCACATTCTCTTCGTTGGAATAATGGCTGTACTCGTACTGGTGATACTCATACATAACGTTAGACCAACCATAATCCGATGGATTTGGTAAATCCCAGGAATCCCAGGTAGCTTCCATGATAATCATATGATCCTTGTCAATTGCACGAATTCGGTCATAAGCAATATCATAGACATTCCATAAAATAGAATGTAACTGATTCTCTCCTACGCTGGAATTGTATCGATAAGTACAAAATGGTTCGTTTAACAAATCGTATCCTGCCACTGCTGGATTTCCGTTAAAATGTGCTGCAATTTTCTCCCACATCTGATAATACTTTTCCTGATTTGACGCTGCATTATTTCCAAAGAAAAACTGGGACGTAGCTTCTTTTGCATCCAAGCCATCTACACCGGAATGATCACTACCATTCTGTGAACCATAGGCTCCATGCATATCGATAATTACATAAATTCCACGTTTTCCTGCTTCAGAAACAAACCAATCCACATAATTCCAACAATCATTCAGCCAATTTCCGTTGGCATCTACAAAATCTCTATACCAAAGCGGTAATCTTAGCACATTCAGTCCCATCCTGGCACATCGGTCAAAATCTTCTGTTGTAAAATAACACTCCATATAGCAACGAATTAGTTTTCTAGCATTTTCCTCACCAAATCGCTGTGTTAATACTCTCCAGATATCTGACTGGTCTTTCACATTATTCGACCACTTAAAAGTACACATCCAATTTTCCTGAACAGAGAGACTTCCCACATTGGTTCCTCTTAAGTACACTATCTCTCCGTTTCCATAATTGTTTCTTACATTCTTTCCATTGGCTTTTAGAAAACCGGAAGATGCAATACCTGATGCAGCCTCCACCGTATCTTCTTTCATTGTTGTTCCAATTATCAGCCCTGACAATATCAATGCAAAAGTTAAAACAATTGCAATACCCTTTTTCATTTTTTCTTTTCCTTTCTTTTTTATCACAACTTTTTTTAGTATAAAAAATAGCATTCCCCGTGAAAACTTCTCATTTTTTAGATTCAACATTCATTTTTTAGAAAAAGAGAAAAATATAGAACAAAGTGTCGCTTGCGACACTTCGCGCGCGAGCGGATGCGTTAGCATAAATACATCTCCGCGAGCAGTGCATCCTTGCGGAGCATTTTTATTTCATAGGAAAGTTCAAAGAACTTTCCTATGAAACAAAAAAAGAGCCTGTCCTTCAAGACAAGCTCATATCTTTATTTTGCTATTTGATCCAACTGTAAAATATTCACTAATAAAACCATTGACATTCCGTAGTAGGTAATTACCGCAACTAAATCATTCATCGTTGAAATCAACGGTCCAGACGCAACTGCCGGATCCACTTTTAGCTTGGTGAACAGAATCGGAACAATGGCTCCAACGAAACTGGAAATAATCATTGCCACCCAAAGGGCACATCCGATACATCCAGCCATGGCAAAAGCATAACCGAATGCGAATTGTTTGATAAAGTGAATGTACAATCCGGTAACTCCAAATGAGATTATTCCGACAATGAGTCCGTTACAAAAACCAATTCTCATTTCCTTCAACACAAATCCAATCTGCTGCTTTGTAGATAATTCTTCATCCATCAGAACACGAATCGTTACAGCCAGTGTCTGTGTTCCTACATTACCGGACATTCCAAGAATTACTGACTGAAAAAATACAATGGTCGGAATTCCTGCAATCACCCCTTCAAAGGTTCCTGTTACCGTGGCCACAATCATTCCTAAGAACAATAAAACAATCAGCCATGGAGTTCTTTTCTTCAAGCTGGCCAACAACGGTTCTTCCAAGTCTTCTTCTTCGCTCAAACCAGCCAATCGGGCGTAGTCTTCACCCATTTCTTCATCGACAATTTCCGTCATATCCTGTGATGTAATGACTCCCAGTATATGTTTATCTTTGTCCAATACCGGAATGGAATCTTCCGAATAATCTTTCAATTCCTCAATAACGTCATCAATAGTTTCATGGTCATAAACAAAAGGATAAGACGTCGTTACCAAACTTTCCATATCATCATATTTTCTCGCCACAATTAAATCTGTTAAATCTATGGCTCCGTAAAAAGTTCCATCTTCTTGTAAAACATAAAGCGTGGAAATGTTATCATTATCCGCCGCCTGACTAACCATGCTTTTCATAGCCTGAGGAATTGTCAATCCTAACTCCAATGTCACAAAATTTGTTGTCATCTTGCTACCGATTTCATCATCGGAATAGGACTGAATCAAATCAATGTCTTCTCTGGCTTCATCTTCCATCAACTGGATGAGTGCCTCACTCTTCTCATCTTCTAGTTCTTCCAAAATATCAACCGCATCATCCGGTTCCATATTTTCCAGGATGTCAGCCGCCAGTTCTTCATCTAATTCTTCAATAAATTCTTCCGGATCATCCAAGTACGCAAATATTTCGGATACTCTGTCCAACCCCAAAAGAGCATATAATTTTCGTCGTTCTGTAGAATCCAATTCTTCCAAAACCGCCGCAATATCATTCTCATGATAGTCATTGAGAATTTCTTTCTTTACTGCAGGGCTTTGATTGCCACGAATGACCTTAATAATCTCTTCTTCATAGTCGACACGTTCCGGAGTTTTCTTTTCTTCTGTTTCGTTCAATTCTGTATTCATTATTCGTCTCCCTTCCTGCATTTAATTTTTGCCGATTTCAAACCAGCATACAGGGGATATTCATAATGAAAACTATATCAATGAAAAATGAAATGGATTCGCTTCATTGATAGACTTTTCACTATAATAATATCGCCCAAGACTGTCTCCACTATCCATTTCATTCACCTCTTTTCTTTATTCTTTATCTTTTAATATGGAACAAACTCCATAAATCAGCGAAACGATAAACACCGTTCCGATTGCGATATAATTGACGGTCCAATCATATCCCAGCGCATACGAATACAAACCAATTGCCGAAAAAACAGCAATAATCGGGCAATTGATTACCAGTAATTCATAAACCAACGCGCGCATTCTGCCGAACCCTTCCCTTTTCAACAGAGAAAAACCACATAACCCATGAAGGGCTGTAATCATAATCGGAATGACAAACACCACAAACCATTTTGGTCGAAATGCTGTGGGATTTCCACTCCAATCAAAAGATGAAGCCATCTGCTGTGGCATTCTCCCCCAAAGAAATATTCCTGCGAGAATCGGAAGAATACAAACAATTCCAGTCGCTACAATGAATTTCTTATTCACTTATTCCTCCTCCAACGGTGGCACATCAACACATTCTTCATTTTTCACTTGTCCGGTAGCCCATGCACTTCCCACGTCACAACGTCCGTGATGATGTACGGAGACCATTTTTCCTTCCTCAACATCCTGTGAAACCCTGACACGGATTCGTCCGTCACCCTTTTCCACTTTTCCGTCAAGCATTGCAATTAAGTCATTGATTTCTTTTTCTGTAGCCATCGTTTTTCCTCCTTTGCATTGTCTTTTCTGATTCTTTTAGAGAGTCCCTAGGTATTGTAGCAGAAGTTCTTCGGAAATACCACAAAAAAACTCTCCCATTTAGTAAAAAACTGCATTTTCTTCAATTAAATGATATCCTTTGTCGTCCAATCGAAGAATAATCACACCGCAATTCTTTTGTAATCCTCCGGACCAGAACTGTTCTAATCCGTGATTTAAGATATGACACATCATAGCCTTGTTCATTGCCCCATGTCCAACAATCAGAATTCTGTCACACCTTCCTTTTAACGGTTCGATTTCCCGTTGCAGAAACTCTTTTGTCCGTTGACACAGTTGTGTCAGTTCTTCTCCACCGTCAGCATAATACTTTTCCGGTTCTTTAAAGAAAAACCGGAACCCACTGGTCTGGTCTTCCTGTAAGGCCAATCCGTTTTTCCCCTCATAGTTGCCAAAATTAATTTCTTTTAAGCGTTCATCTGTAATAATCGGAATATCCCGTTTATCTCTGATGATTTCAGCGGTTTTGTATGCTCTCTTTAAGGGAGAGCTGTAAATCCGGTCAAACGAAAGAGATTCCATTCCCTTTGCCGTTAATTGTGCCACTTCAATTCCTGCTGCATTCAGTTCTATATCAACACTTCCCTGCAACTTCTTTTTCTCATTCCATAGCGTTGTGCCATGACGTACAATCATAATTTCCATTTTTTTCTTTGCTTATCCTTCTAGTAAAATTTCTGATAGAACTCTTTTCTCCGATCGTTTCGGATTGGAAATTCTTTCCGATAAGATTCCACACTTTTGGAAAGTTCCACAAACTTCAGTCCGCTTTCCTCACGGCAATCAACAAGCACCACTCCATCCGGCGCAATCACCTTGCTGTGTCCCACATAAGACAGTTCTTCCTGCCTTCCGGTACAATTGATTCCCAAAAGATAGGTCTGTGTTTCGATTGCCCTTGCCTGCAATAAAACATCCCAGTGTTCCATACGCTTTTCCGGCCAGTTTGCTGCCACTACAATGCAATCCGCATCCTCTGCCAACCGCTGATAAAGTTCCGGAAACCGCAAGTCATAGCAAATGGTCAGTCCCAAGGTCCAATCACCAATCCGCACAAACTGGATTGCTTGCCCTTTGCGAAAATGCTTGTCTTCTTCAGCAAAGCCAAAAGGATGAATCTTTATATAATCCCCAAGAATTTCCCCCTGGCCACTGACCACGGTATAATGGTTCTCACTGTCTGCTTTATGTTTTACCCAGCCAAAGCCAATGGCAACATCATAAATCCTTGCAAGACTTTTCATTAGTTCCACCGTTTCCATCGTTTCTTCTCCGGTCTTTTCCGTGTTCATGGAAAATCCGGTAAAGGTCATTTCCGGAAACAACACCAGATCTGCCCCTTCCTCTACCGCTTTTTTGAGATACGCTTCCGCATTTTTGTAATTTTCTTCCTTTTCCTCATATCCAATGGGAAACTGACAAATTCCAACCTTCATACAAACTCCTAAAATCCAGTCTGATAATTGTTCATATACTCACCCATCTCTTTGATATCATCAGTGAAAAGCACTTTATCCATATCCTTTTTCTCAGAAAACCCTTCCTGCTCCATCACTTCAATCATTTTCTTTAACGGTTCATAAAAATTCTTTACATTATAAACAACACATGGATGATCTAATTCATGAATTCGAATAAACATTAAAATTTCTGAAATTTCATCCAGCGTTCCCAAGCCTCCCGGCAATGCAATAAAAGCATCACTCAATTCAATCATTTTATTTCTTCGTTCACTCATACTGTGGGTATCAATAATCTCCGTTAGTCCGTCATGTCGCTGTTCCCGAATAAACAAAATGTCCGGAATTACACCGGTGACCTTGCCCCCCAGTTCCAGAACAGTATTGGCAACAACTCCCATGAGTCCCACGTTTCCACCACCGTATATCAGATGATGTCCATTTTTAGCAATCCATTTTCCGATTGCCACAGCTGCCTTTTCATATGCAGGATCATTTCCTTTGGCAGCACCACAATAAACTGCTATATTCATTTGATGTCCTCCTGTATTCAACCGTTTCCGTTACAAACCTTTATTGATCTTATGCACAGTTCCGGTTGATTATGTCTCTTATCCTTTTATTTTACTATATTATTCCCATCCGTAAATACCATTTACAAAAAAAGCATCTGAAATTATCTGCAAAGGCGATAAACTTTCAAATGCTCTTTTCTTCTATTTCGATTATTTTCTTATAAATCTTTTCCTGTTAACAATTTATAAGACTGTAAATATTTTTCAATAGTCTTATCCACAATATCCTGTGGCAATGTCCAATTATGTCCTTCATTGTTCTTTAACCAGTCTCTTGCAAACTGCTTATCGAAGGATGGCTGTCCGTGTCCCGGTTCATAACCTTCTGCCGGCCAGAATCTGGAGCTGTCCGGTGTCAGCATTTCATCACCGATTACAATGTTTCCTTCTTCATCTAAACCGAATTCAAACTTTGTATCTGCAATGATAATTCCTTTTTCCAAAGCATAATCTGCACACTTCTTGTAAAGAGCGATAGTATAGTCACGAAGCTTTGCTGCGTATTCTTCCCCTTTACCTGGAAATTCTTTTTCTAATACTTCGATACTCTTTTCATAAGAGATATTTTCATCATGATCACCAATTTCAGCCTTTGTAGAAGGAGTATAAATTGGTTCCGGTAACTTATCGGATTCCTGTAATCCTTCCGGAAGCTTGATTCCACAAACAGTTCCATTTTCCTGATAGCTAGCCCAGCCACTTCCTGTAATATAACCACGAACAATACATTCGATTGGAAGCATCTGAAGTTTTCTGCACATCATACTGTTTCCGTCAAATTTATCCTGCTGGAAAAATTCCGGCATATCTTTTACGTCTACTGAAATCATATGGTTTGGAAGAATATCTTCTGTCATATCAAACCAGAACTTTGACATCTGTGTCAGAACTGTTCCTTTTTTTGTGACATCATTATTTAAGATAACATCAAAACAACTGATTCTGTCAGTAGCTACCATGATAAGGTTTTCTCCATTATCATAGATTTCACGAACTTTTCCTTCTTTAATAGGCTTTAACTCTGTCATTTGTTTTACCTCTTTCTTTTTATAATCTATTTCCTAATACCTGCATCACTAATAACAGTGACAACAAAAATTATAGCACAAATATGTAATGAAACAACCTTTGATTTACATTCTTTACAAAATAACGCCTTTGACAAAAACTTCCAGACCAATGAAAATCAAAATCATTCCACCCAAAACCGTTGCCTTGCTGGCAAATATCATTCCGAATTTCTTTCCCACTTTTAGTCCAAAGACACAGATAATGAAAGTTACAATACTAATAATCAATGCATTTACAAAAGCCTGCTCGAAGCGATATCCCATGGTAGTCAGTCCAACGGACAAAGCATCAATGGATGTGGCAATCCCTTGAACGAACAACGCCATCTTTCCCACTTCTACAACTTCATCCATATCATTTTTGATTCCTTCAACAATCATTTTTCCACCAATGAGCGCTAACAAGATAAAAGCAATCCATGGAATAGCTTTCTCAAGGACTTTAAAATATTGAACTCCGGCAGTAACAATCACCCATCCCGCAATCGGCATCAGGCCCTGAAATGCTGCGAACACTCCTGCTACTTTTATCATTTTTTCTTTCCGCATTCTAGGCTCGTTCAGTCCGTTTGCAATAGAAACGGAAAAAGCATCCATTGCCAAACCAACGCCGAAAAGAATACTATTGACAAAAAACATTGCACTCCAATTCATAAGTACTCTCCTGTCTTTCAAAATCACTCTAGGCATTATAGCACAAGATATGATAAAATGTACATCAGTTTTAATTGAGTGAATGATTAGGAGAATGTAATGTTACCACAAGATTTTTTAGAACGGATGCAAAAGGATTTGAAAGAAGATTTCAATGACTTTTTACAAGGGTATGAAAAACCTTCTTACAAGTCTCTTCGGGTAAATACTTTAAAAACTTATGAAGACTTTCATGAAAAAGTTCATGACTGGGAGTTGGAACCTGTTCCATGGTGTCCGGAAGGTTATTACTATAACAAAGATCTTCAACCCGGAAAACATCCTTATCATGAGGCCGGAGTATATTATATCCAGGAAGCAAGTGCAATGCTTCCTGCGGTTTTATTGGACGCACAGCCTGGGGAAACGGTATTGGATTTATGCGCAGCTCCCGGTGGAAAAAGCACGGAAATTGCTTCTGCCATGAAGGGAGAAGGAATTTTATTTTGCAATGAAATTATTCCAAACCGTGCCAAAATTCTATCAGAAAATATT
The DNA here is from genome assembly GCA_024697845.1 of Eubacterium sp. Lineage (GTDB taxonomy): Bacteria > Bacillota > Clostridia > Lachnospirales > Lachnospiraceae > Eubacterium_G. Next base: position 23,302 of record JAILRZ010000053.1, read on the forward strand.
GAGCGCATGGGAATAAAAAATGCCATTGTTACCAACAATGATTCCCATACATTGGCAGCTAAATTTCCGGAACACTTCCACCGAATCATGGTGGATGCCCCTTGTTCCGGAGAAGGAATGTTCCGAAAAAATTCCGATGCCTGTGAAGAATGGAGTTTGGAAAATGTAAAAATTTGCGGAGAGCGTCAATTGGAAATATTGGAGAACGCTGCCATTATGTTAAAGACCGGAGGAAGAATTGTCTATTCTACCTGCACTTTCGCACCAATTGAAAACGAAGGAACGGTCTGCTCCTTCTTAAACAATCATCCGGAATTTTCTTTGGTCACACCGAAGATTTTTCTGGAGGAATTTGACTGCGGTCATAAAGATTGGATTGAATCTCCGGATTCCCTTCCAATCGACTATAGTAAATGTATTCGTCTCTGGCCACATCGTTTAAAGGGAGAAGGCCACTTTGTTGCGGTTTTTGAAAAACACGGAGAGCCGGAAGATGTTAGAAAAGTGAAAGCGGAAAAAGGAATCCACCCAAAAGAATTAAAGGAATTTCTTTCGTTTGAGAAGAATTTCTTAAACACGAAATTAGAAGGTACTTTTATTAAGTTTGGGGAGCAATTGTATTTATTACCGGACAATACCCCTTCCCTCAAAGGAATCAAAGTCCTTCGTCCCGGACTTCACTTAGGAACATTCCTAAAGAACCGTTTTGAGCCATCCCATGCTTTGGCTCTTGCTCTGTCCCCTGAGGAAGTCCGCTTTGTGACAAACATCAACTTGGATACAGCACGAACCTATTTAGGCGGTCAGACCTTTTCTGCCGAAGGGGAAAAAGGATGGCATCAGATTACCGTGGAGGGCTACCCTCTTGGTTGGGGAAAGTTAGCTGGCGGAATAATGAAAAATCATTATCCGAAAGGATTAAGAAAAAATTGGCTATAAAAAAATGGGGCTGTAAAAAAAGTCTCTAAATAGCAGAACTGCATTGGCCATTGCCAATGCAGTTCTGTTTCTCTATGTATAATTATTATAATTGATGATTTTAGAGGCACTTTAATAAGCCCTATGTTAATAAGAGC
>JAILRZ010000062.1 GCA_024697845.1 Eubacterium sp.
TCTCTTATAAATATTACTATAAGCATAGGTACCATCATTATATTTCACATATGCTCTCATACATAACTTTGATGAGTAGAAGTTTGCATTCTTGATAAACTTCATTACCATTGCATAGCTCTGTGTTGTTGCATTATTGAAACCAATGTCCACTTTTCCCTGATTAGTTGCTTTATAAGAATAAACATTCTTATTTGTGCTCTGAACAACCATTTCATTGTCAGTGCAATAATCGTCAACGCCATAAACAAGTCCTGCTTCTGCAACTTCTTTCTTCGGATCCTGAACAGTATAAATTGTTCTGAAACCTTCTACCGTTGTACTAATCTGGAACCCTTCTACATCGACAGTAGCTGCATGAACCGGTGCCTGAGTCGGTGCTTCTGTAGGAGCCTCTGTAGGAGCCTCTGTAGGAGCTTCCGTAGGAGTTTCAGTTGGAACTTCTGTTGATGGTTCTCCGCTGGGATCTCTGTTTTCATCGGTAATGAAGGAACGGTTTAATCTGGTAATTTCGTTATTCACTTCACTAGCCATAGACATTCCGTTAATCTTGTAATTCTTCATTGCTGAGAAACAACATTTCATCATACCTGTAAACTCAACCGTTTCTCCCGGTGCCAATCCTGAGCTTGAAGTTAATGTTACTTCAGTAAATGCAGAATCACTAGCATCCTTGGTTGAATAAGTTCCTCCCCAGGAGCTTGTGAAGCTGCTGGATTTTGGCAACCAGAAACTAAAGTTAAATCCGGAAGGAATCGATGTGTTGCTGTTGTTTGTTACTTTAATGGAATATGTATAGTTTGGATGATCATATTTTCCTGCACTGGTATCTACACTAAAGTTCAAGACATTCTTGTTATTGTAATCAATATCTGAAGTTACTCTGGATGCACCTGCTGCCTTAAACTGATTGTAAAGCATTGAGGTTAATGTATCTCCAATCACATATTCTCCCTTAGAAGAATCATAATCATAATCTCCATGCATTACCCAGATTAACACACCACCAAGATTATTGTTCTTTACATAATTAATTCTCTGCTGAATGGAATCTGTATCTTCAAAGGTTAAGAAGGTATTATTCTGCGCATTCCAGATATGTGGCACCTTACCCACATCATCCCAATAACGTTTGTAGTTTCCATTCTTCTTCATCACATTCATAACATGCCATAACGGATTGGCACCAGCTGCCACTTCATTGCCGTTGGCATCTAAGTCACACCAAAGATTTAAATTATCAGTATTGTTTGTAAGAGGAGTTCCGGAAGATCCGTGAAGACCATTTGTTCCGCCGGATACATTAGTCCAACCTCTGGTATAATACGGAACACCCATCAGGATTTTTTCCGATTGAACCTTTCCTCTGTAGAATTTATAAGACCAATCAAAACCTAATGTCTTTACATCCATCTGTGCTGTTTCACCGTCTGCCGGATCTGGATAGATGTTTGCCTGATTTTCAACGTAATTGTTCCAACCACCATGGTAGTCATATGACATAATGGAAACAAAATCAAGATAATCTAAGAAGCTGGAATCCTTCTGTCCGCCTAATACCCAGGAAGATGCAGATACAGCAGAAGTTACCCAGTAATATTTTCCATCTTCTTTTGCTGCCTTTGAAAAATCTTCACTTAAGATTCTGATAAACTTTGCATATCTTGTTGCTACTCCTGCACGAATGGACTCTGTAAAAGGAGTATAATTTCCAGACTGAGGAGTTTCTGATGGGAACTCAAAGTCAATATCAATTCCGTCGAATCCGTACTGTCTGACAAATCTTACTGCAGAAGCGCTGAACTTTCTCATAGATGCTTCATCCTGTGTTGCATACCAGAGACCTTCAGATGCTCCCCATCCACCTGTGGAAATTAATACCTTTACATTTGGATGCATTTTCTTCAATGTGTGCATTAGGTTAAACTGTCCGTAATATCCCAATGTCGGATCCATTTTAATTTCTACACCATCATGGTAGAACTTTCTGTCTGTGAATCGATTGTTAATGTCGTTTTCCACATCACCTGCTTCTAATTCACAAGTATCTTTATTTACAATTCCAAAAGCATATTGTACATGTGTTAAAACATCCCACTGCAGATCTGCAATCGAGAAGTTTCTATGTGCTTCCGAATTAATTGCATAATTTGGAAAATATCCTACTACCTTTTTGTCATAATAGTTTGCCGGTAATTTAACGCCCTGAATGTTTGTTCCTACGGTAGGGTTTAATTCTCCCGGTTCAACACCAACGTTTCCTCCAGGGTTTTCATTATTTCCACCCTGTGTTGTCGGTTCCGCTGTTGTTGTTGGATTTGTTGCTCCCTGAATCAATTTCCATTCTCCTGTAGCCGCACCTGCTTCCGGTGTCGTTCCCTGACTCCACCACTGTGCTTCATATAAAGCTCCATGGTAAGTTGCCTGGTCCCCTTTCAAGTAAACTGTGGAACTGTTCCACTCAGACGCTGCTTCAACAGTAACTGACTTCAACACCCCCATATTTCCAGCAAATGAAAATGAAGTTGCAATCATTGCTACTGCCATCACCTGAGCCAACGTCTTTTTTGCTTTTCCAATCCAATTTTTTCTCATGACTAAAATCCTTTCTTTTTCTCCGGATGTTTCCTTATTCCGTGCCGAAACCCTCCGAATTTTTCCTATTCTCGCCAGTATCTATTCTATTTTTTCTCTTATAATAAGTAAACACCTTTTAAAAAAATATACCCCTTTTTGAAATCTCGTTCAAAATTTGTATATTCTTGGGAATTGGGGCAATTTTTTTCAAATTCGGAACCGTTTCTAAAAAAAAGAATACC
>JAILRZ010000090.1 GCA_024697845.1 Eubacterium sp.
ACAAATTCAAACAGAAAGGAATACTAATATGTTATTAAATCTATTAAGTGAAAAAAATAAAATATATTTTGCGAAACTAGAATTGTTATTGGCGAATATTGATGGTAATTTCAACGAAAGTGAAAAAAGAATCATTGAAAAGCATTGTGCAGAAATGGGAATTACCCCAATAGAATATGATGACAAATTGAGCATAGATGATTTGCTAGATGCAATTCAAAACAGTATGAGCATCAAAGAGAAAAAAATAGTATATATTGAGCTATTAACTGTTGCTTTAATTGATAATGAATATCATAAAAAAGAACAAGAATTGATTGATTCTTTAAGACAGATATTGCTTATACCCGAGTCTGTTGCTCAAGAAGCGTATGATTTAGTTTCAAAGCTAATTAAAAGCAGCCTTGATATTGAATCATTTATTGAGTGGTAACGTTAAATGGGGTAGGAAGTAATGTAAAGAAGAACCTCCTTGCATATTGGTGCAAGGAGGTTTTACAATCTTATTTTACCTCTATTGTTGTCTATGTAGGCGAGTGCCGTAAAAACTAAAAGTAAAGTTAATACTTCTAATGTATTCATGGCATCTCCTCCTCTAAATTAAATACTAGAGGAAAACAATCAGAAGTCACACATGAAAAAATCCTCCTGAATTAATATTTATTTTAACATTAATCCAAGAGGACTCAAATCACTATTCAGTTTACACAAAATATTTTACAGTCTCTGTTTTGTAGCATATTTAATTTAATAATCCTAGTTTCCCCAAGTATCTAATCGGTATGAGGCAAAGTTTGATATATTATTTGTATAATACTCAAGCCCATTTTTGGCATTTTCTGCTATTACGTTCTTTTCTGTTCCTCCCCAGATTGTACCAATTATTTTTGTTGGTTTTATTGTCTTTTCATAAAAATCCTTGAAATCTTTAGAATAGTCTATATTATTGTTATTATATTTGGTAAAACCAGAACGTTTTCCGTGATGAGGTGCCTTAATATATACTTTTTTAAATGCTGTACCATTTGTTAGGTAGCCAGTAAAAGCATAATGGCGTACATCTGTTGCAGTGTTTATTTCTCTAATAGGTCTTCCACCCATATCTCCCAGGAAAATAAGTTTAAATGCCTGATTTCTATCATAGATAATTGCCGACATTGATGAATCATTTTCATTCCATATGTCCCCTAATCCAGTATATGTATGAAGGGCAGGTATAATTGATAAGGTACAGTTTGTTCCTGATAAATAGATATCTTTAATTTTACTTTCTGCGGGGACATAATTTACTTTTTTATTATATTGCTTTATATCACTGAAGAATTTCTTAGTGCCTTGATCAATAATACCTTTAGCGTCCCATGCTGGAAATATGTAAAAGTTCTTAACGTCAGTATTCGCAACAAATTCCCAGACTTTAGTCTGACCATCATGTGCACTAGTGTAAACGCCATTATAGTAAAGGTTTTTTACAACAACTCTCCTATTTTCATAGAATTTATACCCATCCTTCTTACATACATAAACATCGTCTTCAACCCAGTCAGTTAGAGGTTCTAATCCTCCCGTATGGTCATCATGGGAATGTGTAAGTATAAGGTGGTCGATAGTAATTGTCTTAGTTCTTTTCTTTTCACTATTATTAATTTTTTCCCAACTACTGGCTGTAATAAAAGCGTTATCTTTTGGTTCACCTTTTGTTAAATGCTTTATTGTTGAGGCTCCTGATTCTTTTCCTGCATCAATTACAATTTTGTTTGAACCAATTACGATTGCTGTACAGTCGCCAGCTCCGGATTTATTGATTAAACTTTTTACGTTACAATTTACACCATTGTTATCCTTTAAAGAAAGTGCACTTACATTTGTTGATTGTGCAGTAAATACTCCTAATGTTAAGACTGCAGATAGAGCAAGTGATCCCACTTTTTTAATTACGTTTTTCATATTTATAAAATCCTTTCTAATAAAAAATATAGGCTAGCCCCCTTCGCGCCTTTTTAATTTAACATAATGTCACCACAAGAAAAAGACTTAAATCAAACTAGGATTTTTGCTATAATTATAAAATTAAAACGTTTTCAATAATATCTGTTGCAATATAAAACATATGATTTTATTTATGTCTTATGATATCCATTTTTTTGATAATCAATAAGAAAACCTATTGTGTTAACATAATAGGTATACGAAAATGTTGGGATTAGGAAACGGACCACCTACACACGAAGAATTTAAGCAGCATATGGCAGATGCAGAACTGAAGCACAATAATCCGGAAGCATACAAAAAGGAAATGGAAAGAAGGGAAGAAAAAAGAAGACAGTAAGAATTAGAAGAGGAAGAACTTTTCATAAAGCGAAAAAAATTGATTTATCTACTGAGTGATGCTAGAATTACAGAGGAACAGCGACAGGATAGATTATTCTGTGTACCGGTAATATATTGGTAAAAATTGAGAGGGGAGTATTATGGACAGTAATATATTTAAGTCTACGTATAATGAACGGTTGGATTCGGCAAAAACAAGAAATAAAGGAAGAGATAAAATTGGAGAACTGATAAAGGGGTTTTCTGTATTGATTCTTATTATTGACATAATCGGATCAGTGCTACTTGCCATGGGGGATTCAAACCTGTCGGAAACAATCGCTTCTTTGAAAGCACCAGATGGGTTTAGTTTTACAATTCTTTTCTTAGGATTGATTAGCAGTGCGGTTATCTTTGTCATTCTTTATGGAATTGGCGAAATCGTAGATAGAGTCATTTCCATTGATAAGAAATTAAAATGATTAAGAAAAGGAAAATTATATAGACTTCATTACAGACCATTTATATTATGGTTGCGGGAAGGAATAAGGAGCCGAGATTTTGGCTCCTTATTTTTTGTTTTAATGGAAAGGTGAGGGGGAATTTGTAATGAGGTTTTATCAAAAGTGTGGTAGAATGGTTTTAAATTTGAAAGGGCGAAAAATTATGAAGAAAGGATGGGAAAAGGAAAAAAATGAAGAGGAAAATGAAACAGTTGTTGTCAGTTGTGATGTCAGCGGTAATGGTTGCTACCCTGATTCCAACGATGGACTTCACAGTTCAGGCTGAGGAGGAACCTTACAACTTATCGGATGGACGAGCAGTGTATGCCAGTTCATCCAATGGAGGAGACACCGAAGACAAAGCAGTAGACGGAAAAGAAAACTCAAGGTGGCAGGCTGCAGCAGAGGATACGAATGAGTGGCTCTATGTGGATTTGGGGGCGGAAGCAAATCTGGACCATATTTATATGCATTGGGAGGCAGCATATGCCAAGTATTATAAAATTGAGACTTCTAACGATGAGTTAGAATGGACGACAGCATATGAAAAGAAAAAAGGTGAGGGCCAGCATGTAACCATGGCAGTGAACTATAAGTACACCGGCGTGAGAGGCGACGGAGACTATCGATTCTCAGTGAATTGGTCAAAGGTGGAAGATGCTCACTATAAGGTATATGTGGATGGAGAAGATAGTGCGCATATTGCCTATGCCGGCGGAGATAACTACCGCTTTACGAATCATGGTGGCACACAGGGAGATGTTCGCATGAGCCCAGGACAACATACGTTAACCGTAGTTGCATTTAACCCGGATAATAATAAAGAACTTGGACGTGGAGTATTAGAAGTAAATGCGCAGGAAAATGCGGAAGGAAATAATGGCATCGATGATAATGCAGCAGATTCTTTGAAGCAGACAATTACGAAAGAGCAGCTAAGCGTTACAAAGGCACGTTATGTGAAGATTACATGTACCCAAAGAGCTACAGGTTATGGAGCCTCTCTGTTTGAATTTCAGGTTTGGGGAACCGGTGGTGCTAATAAGCCACCTAAAAATTATGGAGAAAATCTTGCTTTAAACAAAACAGTTAAATGTTCCGGCACGAGAGATGAGTGGTGGATGTATGACAATGCAGGAAATATGAAGCCGGATGCTTATAACCAGGTGAAACCTGAGAATGCAGTCGATGGTGATTTGAATACTTCCTTTACTTCTTATCAGGGAGAAGATGATCAGTGGATTTATGTGGATTTAGGCAATGCATACAATATTGGACGTATCATTACAAAGTTCAATGAAGATGCCGGAAAGATTTATGATATTCAGGTGTCTAAGGATGCAAAGCATTGGATTACAGTTCATAGAGAACTTCGAGGCTTTATGAATAAGATTGACAATGTGACCTGCTATCAGGAAGGAGTTCGTTATGTAAGAATTCTTGCTTACTCAAAAGTTGAGAGTGGAAGTGGGGTAAGTGTACGAGAATTAGAAGTGTACGAATACAAAGAAGGTGACAGTAAAGATAATGAAGAAATTGAAAATCTTCCAATTAGCCAAATTGTAAACAATGAAAACGGCAGAGGCTCTTATGTTGTAGGGGAAGTGAAAAAAGAATTAAACAAGCTTCCAACATTTGTAAATGAGGAGACGGTCAAAACACCAATTGATTCCAACAGCTGGTGGTCTTCCTTTATGATTAAGACCTATGGAAATATGGCTATTATTCATCCGTTGAAGGCACAGTTCTCGAACCAGGGACTTGGAATTTTACTAGCATCCCAAGGTTATACTGACGAGAGAAAGCCTCAGGATTTAGGGGTTGGATATTATTCAGAGAAATTGAAAGATTTCTTTATTAAGCCGGAAAGTTTTGAAGGAAAGTCCGGTTATGACAGAGTCGAAGGATACGGAGATTATCATGTGGAAGTCGGTTTATGTGACGATGAAGGTGTAAAAATGAAATCCACATTGGTAAAAGGTTCTCCTTATATTTTCTCGGAGTTTACTGCAGATGATACAGTAATGCTTACTTCTCAGTCAATTACAAAGTTTTACGATGGAAATGGTAATACAATTCTTGTAAATCCAGGGGATTCTATTACAACTGACCACATTGGATTTACATCATATGATAATGAAAATGAGAGAGCAGGAAATTCAGGTTCAAACTTTATGCTTGCCGCTCCGGAAGGAACGAAGTTTACAGCGAAAAGTATTGGGAAGAATACGTTGCTAAAAATTCAGTTCGCAAATAAAAACAATGCGTACTTAACTGCAGCGGCAATGATGAAGAAGAATGACATCGCTGATTATTATCAGCATGCATATGCAAAAGTGAAAAAGACAAAAGTAACTTATGACTATGACAAAGATAATTCAAAAGTTACTACATATTACAAGGCTACGACAGATACGGTAAGAAGTGGATTTTCAAATCAGACCATGCAGGCGTTCTATCCACATCAATGGAAGTATTCAGCAGATACGGATGTGCCATATTGCACCTATCCATCCATCCGTGGAGCAATGAAAGCAGTGTTTAAAAATGAACAGACAACGGTTCAGCAATTCGCAGGGTTACTTCCTACTTTTGCAAAGCCAAATAGTAGTAAGTTGGAAAATGATAAAATTAAAGCTTACATTAAAACAGTAGTAGATGAAATTGGAACGGGACCGAATGCAGATGCGTACTGGCAGGGAAAAGCAGTTCATCCACTTGCTATTACTGCGTTGATGGCTGATCAGATTGGCGAAACCAAGATGAGAGACCAGCTTCTGAAAGACCTGAAGAAGATTATGGTAGATTGGTTTAATTACACCGGAGGCGATGACAGATGTTATTTGATTTACAATAAAGATTGGGGAACTGTATATTATCCGGAAAGTGCTTACGGTGCGAATGCTGCAATTTGTGATCATCACTTTACCTATGGTTACTTCCTCTTTGGTGCAGCTGTTTTAGCAAGTTATGATCAGGATTTCTATTATCAGTATAAGGATATGGTTGAGTTGATCCTTCGTGACTATGCAAATCCGGAAGAACCGGAAGACGATGGAAATATGTTCTGTAAATTCAGAGCATTTGATCAGTATTCCGGACACTCTTGGGCTGGCGGTTATGCAGATAATGATGACGGAAATAATCAGGAGTCTGCATCAGAATCCTTATTCAGCTGGGTAGGAATGTACCTGTGGGGGGAAGTTTCAAAACAGCAGAAATATATCGATGCAGGTGCGTACGGATTTACGACAGAGATGGAAGCTGTAAAACAGTATTGGTTCGATTACGACGGTGATAACTGGTTAGACACATTCCCATTCCAGGGAACCGGTCAGGTATATGGAGCTTCTTACAGTTATGGAACGTTCTTTGGCGGACAGCCTTTGTACATTTATGGAATTCAGTGGTTACCAATATCAGAGTACTTAACAGCCTATGGTATGGATCAGGAAAAATGTGCAGCAGCTTATCAGGGATTGTTAGATGAAACAGATGATGCTATAGAAAAAGTTATGATCAATGCGAATCTTGTTGCAGCACAGATGAAACAGCAGGGAAAAACCCAGGACGAAATCAACGCATATCTTGCACAGGAACAACATACAGCAGATACCTATCCTACGGCAGATACAGGATGGCAGCACATCACATGGCCATTCTTATCACAGACAAATCCGGAGGCTGCATTTACGAAATTTAATGCTGGAGTCAATGGAGTTCAGAAGGAAGATCGGGCAAATACTCTTTGGTTTATTTCTGCCATGGATTCCATAGGACATAAGACTACCGATTACGTAATTACCGGACAGACTTTGAGTGGTTCTGTCTTCAAGAAAGAAATCAATGGAAAGACTGTGTATACCGGGGAGATTTGGAATCCAACGACTACCGTTAAAACAACTTATGTAGTAAATTCAGCTACGGGAGAAAAGATTGGTAAGGTCAAAGTAAAAGAAGGAAGTTTAGTTCAGTTTGAAATTGACACAAAGGGTGGATTTGATTTGCTTCTTGGAAGTGATGAACAGGGTGGCAATGAAGAAGAATCTACGACAATATCTGAAAATGAGAGCGTTCAGCCACCGGCAGATGTGAAGGAATGGATTCCGGATGCAAGATTTAACTTAAGTCTTGGAAAAGAAGTATTTGTTTCATCCATGTATGCAGGGGAAGGTTCACAGACGACAGATGTTCTGACGGATGGAAATATCAACAGTGCTTATGTATCTACAGATTGGAATAATAGTCTTACAGAGGATAGTATTACAATTGATTTAAATGCAAATTATAGTCCGAGTGATATTTCTAAAGTAGCAATGCAATTTAAAAATGACCAGGCAACCTTTGCGAAACAGTATATCATTGAAGTTTCTAAGGATGGATTAAACTATGAGCAATGCTTGACTAAAAGTGTTAATTGGGAAGATGCAGAGAATGGATTTATCTCATTTGACGTTGCGGCAAATGCGGAATCAATTGGTTCAATCAGATTTGTAAGAATTCGAATGATAGGGCACTTGAATTGGGGCTTCCAGGTAAGAGAGGCAGCAGTTCTAACGAGCAATTCAAATGCGAAACCGATTGCGGTGGAAAAGTGTGCCAATCCGGCAAATCTGGAATTGTCCAGTGATGAGCCACTTAAGATTCGATACAATATTGTAGCGGGCGTTGGACAAAGCGGATACCAATATATTGTTTATCTGGATGGTAAAAAGGTTACTGATTTAAGAAATGCAGGTGAGGGGATTTTAGATGCAACCCTTGGTAAGCATACAGTGAAGGTTGTAAGTTACTTTGAAGGAAAGATATCAGATGGACTGTCAGATACTGTGGAAGTAAGCGATGGTTCGTTGCGAAACTATTGTAATACTTCTCTAAATTTTGCATTAGGTGCGAAAGCTAGCATTGAACCGCTCGATCCAAAAGATGAAGGAACCAAAGATGCGAAAGTACTTACCGACGGAAATATTAATAGTAATTACAATATGACTGTTTGGGGAGAAGACAACGCTACAGCGATTTTGGAACTTCAGGAGTCGGTAGACATTAACAACATCAATGAAGTTTTGATTAAGTTTGTTAATGATGTGACATATGCTAAGGGATTCAATATCCAGTTTTCGAAGGATGGAAGCAACTATGAAACCGTTTATGAAACTGAAGATCAAGGGTATAAGGATCCGGTAGAGGTTCAGATTAATCAGAATGCTTATACGGAAGACGAGGTAAATTATGTAAAAGTTCAGTTCACGAAAAAAGTTGCAGGATATGGATACCAGATTCGTGAGATTGCAGTATTGGGGAATCCGGATTCTTATTTGCCGGCAAATCCAACAGGACTTGCTCTTTCAAGTAGCATGGGTGGAAGTATTACAGTTCAATTTAGTCAGCCATTAGATGGAACATCTATGTTTAATATTTATGTGGACAATAAGTTGGTTGGATTACATTTGACTAATGCCGGTCCATACACATTTAACCATCTGGATGGTGGACAGCATACTGTTAAAGTTACAGCGGTTAAGGATAACGTTGAGTCAAAGGGTGCTATAGGAAAGATTACAATTGCGAATGAGGCACCATATACGACAGAGGCTGACTGGGATGATGATTCCGATGACCCACTTGTAACCAGACCGGAAACTACGAAACCAATTGTTACAGAGGTTGAAACAACATCCGGAAAGATTACTACAGAGACTGAAACCACATCGGAAAAGTCTGCAACAGAGGACAAGACAACAGCTTCTCAGAAAACGACCAAGGCTTACGTTACAACTGAACGGGGTACAACAAAGAAGTCTAAGGAAACAAGAGTGCCAAAAGTAAAGATTAAGAAGGCTACCAAGAAGAAATCTGCGAAGAAGATTAAGATTACAATCAAGAAGGTTGTAAAAGTAAAAGGGTACCAAATTAAGATTTACACAAGCAAGAAGAAAGCCAAGAAGAATAAAAAGGCTATTGTTACCAAGTTAATCAAAAAAAATAAAGCAAAACTTTATATGAAGTCAAAGAAGATAAAAAACAAAAAGAAATTATTTGTAAAAATCAGAGCATACAGGTTGAAACGAAAATCATATATCTTTGGCTCATGGAGTAAAGTTAAAAAAGTAAAGATTAGATAATAATGAAATAAGGAGCTGGTACGCCAGCTTCTTATTTTTTTACAAATTTGGAAACGATACCTTATCAATTTTTTACTAAAAAATTTTTTGAATCGTTTTTTATTTGACGATTCTTACAATTTTGATTACCATAGGTAATAGTGGTAGTTTTTGGTTATATGGGAGAAAAGAAATTATCGCAGATTTAAAATTTACCGATTCGGGAGTTCGGTGGAAAATTGAGAGGGTTAAAAAATGAACAAAAAGAAAGTGTTGGCTGTCGTACTGGCTTTGGCGATGGTTTTTTCGCTGATTCCAGCAGGCAACAAAGTAGCGAATGTTCAAGCTGCTGCATCAAACAAAAGGGTGGTAGGTTATTTCCCATCCTATCGTACTTATGCGATCAATTCGATTGACTATTCTGCAATGACTCATTGCATCTTATCTTTTATGACTTATGCAAACGGTACATTAACATCCGGTTTTTCCGGTGGAGATGTGCAGACAATTGTAAACAAATGCCATAGCAATGGAACGAAGGCTATGATTGCTATCGGAGGATGGAATGGATTTGATCCTAGCGATAATCCTTTTGGCACGGCTCAGAAGAGGACCAATTTTGTCAATCAGGTCATGAATTATGTGGATACATATAACCTGGATGGTGTTGATTTGGATTTGGAAGTAGAAGATTCAAATGTATGGGCGAATTTTGATCCACTTGTTTCAGAATTATCAAATCGATTAAAATCAAAAGGAAAGATTTTAACGATGGCAGTTGCAACCTGGTTTACAGGTCCAATTGCAAATTCCACATACAATTATTTTGATTTTTTAAATTTAATGTCTTATGACTATAATCAGTCAGGAACTGGTGATGTGGCACCAATGTCACAGATTTATGACATGGTTTCTTATTATGGAAGTCGTGGTGTCAGCAATGATAGAATGGTCATTGGTGTACCGTTTTATGGATATAGTGCTGGTGGATCAAAAACATATGCAGAAATGATTTCAGCAAATCCTGGCAATGCAAATCTTGATTATGCTAATGGTACATACTATAACGGAATGGATACTATTCGGAGAAAAGCTGAATATAGTAAGAACTATGGTGGCACAATGATATGGGAAATCGGGCAGGACAGCTTTGATTCCCGTTATTCTCTGTTACAGGTAATCAAAAGTGTCATGGGCACAAATAATCAGGGAGAACAGGGAACACAACCACCTACAACGACTAAGAAACAGGAAACAACCACAGCACCACAGCAGACTAGTGGGACATGGAATTCTGATACATCTTATAATGGTGGTGCGGTTGTAACATACAATGGAAAGACCTATAGAGCACAGTGGTGGACACGGGGAGAAACTCCGGGAAATGCAGAGGTTTGGGTACTTGTGGGAGATGCTACAGAACCAACAACGAAAGCTCCGGAAACTACAACGAAACCAGTTGTTTCTGATGGCTATACAGCAGCAGGAGCAAATTGGACTGAACTGAATTTCTGGTCACCATATTTTGCATCTGGTTGGGGAGGAAATCCAACAGGTGCGTATAAAGATGGAAATGCGTATAACAATTTTGCAATGAAGGTGACTCAGGCAGGAGATGGATCAGACTGGTCAATTCAGTTGAAAACAAAAGAAATGTCCTTGGAAGCAGGAATGAAATACACCTGTACTGTAGGAGTATCATCCAATGTATCCGGAGCGCAAGTGTTGTTCAAGGAAGATAAATCAGAAGCATCTGTACCAAAAAATTTGGTGCAGGGAAATAATACATTGGAATTAACATTCACAGCATCAACGCAGGCACAGATTGTTTTTAATCTGGCAAAATTGCCAACCAATGCAGAATTAAAAATCAATTCATTTTCATTGAATAAGGTTGCCGAAGCAGTAACTGAAGCACCAACTGAGGCACCGACAGAAGCACCGACAGAAGCACCGACAGAAGAACCAACAACTGCCGTACAGACAAAGGCAAAAGTTGAAGTGAACGGTACTCAGATTAGTGCCAGCCAGAATGGATTTAGAGTAATTTATTCCGTTAGTGACCAGGATAAGGAAGTTGAATCCGTTGGATTAGTATACGGATTAGAAGGATATGCCAGTGATAATGAGATGGTAGTAAACAGCTCCAACAGCACAGTTTATGATTACAGTTCTTCCCTAAGTGGAAAACTGAAAACAAGTTATAGCAGTTGGAATGCGGCAAGCAGCTATGCAATGACAATGAAGATGTTGAAGACATCGGCGTTCTATACAACGGGAATTAAAGTACGTGCTTATGCAAAATTAAAAAATGGTTCCATTGTATATAGTACGATTAAAACAATTGTCATTTATGATGTGGCGGATTACTTATACAAAAATCAGTTAATGAACAATGTTGCAGGACATAATTATCTTTATAATAATATCCTGAAGGTCGTAGACAAATCATATGCACCAATTCAGTATGATTTAGATATGACACTAGTAAAATAGAGGTGTGAAGGAAAGGGAGGAATCTCTTTCCTTTTTTCTTGTGGGAAATTATGGTATACTGATACTATTAAACAGCAATGGAAAGGGAACATTCGAATGCAGGAAAAATATTATGTCATAGGTCATAAAAATCCGGATACGGATTCTATTTGCTCAGCGATTGCATTGGCTTATTTGAAAAATCAGACAGAAGAAGGAACGTATTCGCCCAAAAGAGCAGGACAGATTAACGAAGAAACGGAATTTGTACTTAATTACTTCCATATGAATCCGCCGGGATATATGCCGGACGTGGGAAGTCAGGTGAAGGATATGGAAATCCGTCAGTCTCCGGGAATGTCCAAAGAAATTTCCGTACGGAAAGTATGGGAGTTTATGAGAGAAAACCAGATTATGACCGTAGCCATTACGGATGAGGAAAATCGTTTGGAGGGAGTAATCTCCATGTCAGATATTTCCAACAGCCTGATGGTACAAAATGCCACAGCGTTGTCAGAAGCAAAAACACCATTTAAGCATATTGCGGAAACGTTGGACGGAGAAATTATTGTTGGAGATGCAGAGGCTTGCTTTTCCAAGGGAAAGGTGTTTATAGGTGCGGGAAATGCAGATGTGGTAAAGCAGTATCTGGATCCGGGAGATTTGGTGATTCTTGGAAATCGTGCTGAAGACCACTTGAATGCCATTGAGCTGGGTGCCGGATGTATCGTGATTGCATTTCATGCAGAAATCTCACCGGCAATTCAAAGTTACGCAAAGGAAAAGGGGTGCGTTATTATTCGTACACCTCATGATTCTTATGCAATTGCACAGATGATTGAGCAGAGTATTCCTGCCGGAGCAATTATGGTGTCAGAAAATCTTGTGACATTTCACCGGGATGATTTTACCGAAAAAGTCAAAGTAATCATGGGAAAGAACAGAATTCGAAATTTCCCGATTTTAGATAAGAATGATAAATATGTAGGAACAGTTTCCAGACGAAACCTGTTAAACATTGCAAAGAAAAAAGTGATTCTGGTAGACCACAATGAACTGTCTCAGGCAGTGGATAACATCGGTCAGGCTGAAATCATGGAGATTGTGGACCATCACCGTATCGGAACATTGGAAACCAACAATCCGATTATTTTTAGAAATCAACCGGTTGGTTGTACCGCAACAATTATTTACCAGATGTTTCATGAAAAGCAGATTGACATTCCAAAGGATATTGCCGGACTGTTATGTGCGGCAATTATTTCGGATACACTTATGTTCCGTTCCCCAACCTGCACGATGATTGATCAGAATGCAGCGGAGGATTTGGCAGACATTGCAGGAATTGAAATTGAGAAATTTGCCACCGATATGTTTAAGGCAGGAAGCAATCTGGGAAGTAAGACGGC
Organism: Eubacterium sp.; assembly: GCA_024697845.1. Classification (GTDB taxonomy): domain Bacteria; phylum Bacillota; class Clostridia; order Lachnospirales; family Lachnospiraceae; genus Eubacterium_G. Next base: position 12,802 of record JAILRZ010000090.1, read on the forward strand.
AGAGGAAATATTCTATCAGGACTTCAAGAAGTTTATTGCAGGAAGGGTGACTTTTGGAGTTGGACAGATTAGTTCTATGGCTGCAGATGAATTGCAACGTCTGAAAGAACGTTTGGAACCGCATTTGCAGTATGAATGTGGAAAGCATGGAATTCAGATGGTATTCTTTATGCTGACAAATATTCTGGAAGAAAATACAGAATTAATTTGCTATGGAGATAATTCAGAGCAGGTTATTAAAGATGCTTTTGGAGTGGATGTAACGAAGGGAGCCTGTGTATTGCAGGGAATTGTATCCCGTAAAAAACAGTTGATTCCAATTATGATGAACGCATTGCAGGAAAATGATATTTAAATGAAAACAAACCCTTGAATAAATGGGAGTGAAGGGGAGATGATTTTATGCTGACTAAGATTTGCGGAATCATAGTAATCTGTGCGTTGGTTTGTGTTACATATGCATTGATTCAAATTTTTAGAACAGTTCTATTTACAAAAGAACTGACAGAACAGGAAAAATATAAAAAGTCAAAACGCCTATTAATCGTAATGTCCATTGGATGGGTCGTGATTGTAATTGGTGGGATGATGATGGTGTTTTCGTAAGAAGAAGGAGCTGCATATTAAGCAGCTCCTTTTACTCTGTAAAATGATCTTTTTGCAAAATATCCACCGTATGTGCCCCTGCACCTAAAAGTTCCGGGCGTTCGCAGGTGGAAAGATGATATTGAAGAAACAATTCAAATTCTTCCGCACTGAGACTATTGAGTACTGTTCGCATATAATTGGCAGGCCCATCCGGTGATAGAATTTTCACCCGCTTTAAATTCGCTTCCAAATTTAATTGGTCAATTTCTTCCATACGAACGTAGTCATACAATTCATCTGGCATGGGGGTGCAATTAAAGTTTTCATCAAAACGTCCGCTTTCTACACATTCTACCGCATGATGTTCTTTAAAACCATAAGTCAGTACACTATATTCATTCATACAATAGGCTACGAAAAGATAGCCACCGGGTTTGGTAACTCGTTTTGCTTCCAGTAAAGCGGTCAGTTTATCGTCATGAGCAATCAAATGATACATTGGCCCAAACAGAATGGTGATGTCGTAATAATCCGAAGGGAATTTTTTTAAATCGGTAGCGGTTCCCCAAAAAGCCTTTACAGAACTTTTCTTTGCTTTTAATTTTCCAAGATTTGGCTTGGCAAGTTCCACTGCGGTAACTTCATGACCTTCTTCCGATAAAGGAATGCTATAGCCGCCGGTTCCGGCACCAATATCAATGATTTTTAAACCAGATCGTTCTCCGATATAGTCATGGATGTACTTCATAGAAGTTGTAAACTCAACAATGCCATGACGTCTGCTCAATCGTTTGTCTTCATTAAATTTATTGTAATAGGTATCTAAATTTCCCATAAAAACTCCTGTTACAGAAAGTATTTTTTCTTTGTTTCTTTCTGCATCAGTGTAGCATAACTTCAAAAGTACTGCAAATACTTAAGAAAAATCAGGCATTTTTGGGATGGGACTTAAAAAACGAAGAAATTTTGTCAAAACCCCTCGAAATTCAATTGTATAATTTTTTCTCTATGCTATAATGTAACAGTAATTTTGTTAATAAAATAAAGAGGTAATAAAAAATGGGTGGTTTTTTTGGCGTAGCATCAAAGCAAAACTGTAACTTTGATTTGTTCTTTGGAACAGATTATCATTCCCATTTGGGAACAAGACGTGCAGGTATGGCTGTTTACGGAAAAGATGGATTTAAGAAATCGATTCATAGTATTGAAAATACACAGTTTCGTACACGTTTTGACAAAGACATTCATGAATTAAACGGAAATTTTGGTATCGGATGTATTTCAGATTTTGAAGCACAGCCGATTTTAGTTCGTTCTCATCATGGAACTTTTGCAATCACAACAGTCAGCAAGATTAATAATGCTGAAGAATTGGCAAAGGAAATCGTTGATAAGGGAACACATTTCTTTGAAATGAGTAATGGAGATATTAATTCTACGGAATTAGTTGCTGCATTGATTAATCAGAAGCCAAACTTAATCGAAGGAATCAATTATGCATTGGAAGTAGTTGATGGATCTTTGTCTTTAATGCTTCTGACTCCAAAAGGAATTTATGCTGCCAGAGATAAGATGGGTAGAACTCCTATTATTCTCGGAAAGAAAGATGGTGCAAGATGTGCCAGCTTTGAAAGTTATGCATTTATGAATTTGGAATATCAGTATGAAAGAGATTTGGGACCGGGAGAAATTGTTGTCTTTGATGAAAAGAATTGTAAGACACTGATGGCACCTGGTGACAAGATGAAGATTTGTACATTCCTGTGGGTATATTATGGTTACCCGGCAGCTTCTTATGAAGGTGTGAATGTTGAAGAAATGCGCTATAACTGTGGTAAGTTATTGGCGCGTAGAGATGATGCAGATGTGGATGTAGTAGCAGGTGTTCCGGATTCCGGAACAGCACATGCAGTTGGTTATGCCAATGAATCAGGAGTTCCATTCTCCAGACCATTTATTAAGTATACACCAACTTGGCCACGTTCTTTTATGCCAACAATTCAGACACAGAGAAATCTGATTGCGCATATGAAACTATTGCCGGTACATGAATTAATTAAGGATAAGAAGTTATTGTTGATTGATGATTCCATTGTTCGAGGAACACAGCTTCGTGAAACAACGGAATTCTTATATGAAAGTGGTGCAAAGGAAGTACATATTCGTCCTGCCTGCCCACCATTGTTGTTCGGTTGTAAGTATTTGAACTTCTCCCGTTCCACTTCAGAAATGGAATTGATTGGACGAGTTGTTATTGCAGAATTAGAAGGTGGAGAAGTGACACCGGAAATTCTTCAGGAATATGCTGATCCGGATTCAGAAAAGTACGCAAAGATGGTAGAAGGAATTCGCCAGAAGTTAAACTTCACATCCCTTCGTTTCCATCGTTTAGATGATATGTTAGAGTCTGTAGGAATTCCTGCTGATAAACTTTGTACATATTGTTGGAATGGTAAAGAATAATAATTTTCAAAGTGGCTACTGATTTAGGTGGCCACTTTTTTATTTCATAGGAAAGTTCTTTGAAACTCCCTATGAAATAAATGCACCGCAAGGATGCGTAGCTCGTGGTTCTGTATTTATGCTCACGCATCCGTTTGTGTGTCGCTTTGTTCTGTCAAATAAGAGTAAAGGTTTGGGGGGAAGATGAGTTCTTGGAGACTAGAGCAAAAAAAAAATATACCGTATGGTAGTAGTACGGTTGTGCATAAGAGATACGGTATGAATGACAAAAAAACAAATATACCGTACGTTGGTAGTCCGGTTGTGTATAAGAGGTACGGTATGGATGGCAAAAAAACAAATATACCGTACGTTGGTAGTCCGGTTGTGTATAAGAGATACCGTATGGATGACAAAAAACAAAATATACCGTACGTTGGCAGTCTGGTTGTGTACAATTAATACGGTATAGAAGGTAAAAATCAATATATAAGGTTTGTTCAGAATTATTTCATTTATTACTAACAATTTTTATGCTAAAATGAGTGTACGTAGGTGTAAAAATGAATGAATTGATTAATAAATTAGAAAAAAATCATAAATTATCGCCACAGGAATGGAAACGATTGATTGAAAGGGATTTCCCATTGGAGGATTTATTCCAAAAGGCAAACCATGTGCGACATGAAATCTACGGAAATGATGTTTATATCAGGGGACTGATTGAAATTTCCAGTTATTGCAAAAATGATTGCTATTATTGTGGGATTCGATGCGGAAATCAGAATGCAGAGCGGTATCGACTTTCCAAGGAACAGATATTAGAATGCTGTGAAACCGGGGAGGCATTAGGTTTTCGTACCTTTGTTTTGCAGGGAGGGGAAGATCCTTTCTTTACAAGAGAGCGTGTGACAGACATTGTTTCAGAAATTAAGAAAAGATATCCGGAGTGTGCCGTGACATTATCGTTAGGGGAACGGGATTTTGAAACATATCGGGAATGGTTTGAGGCAGGGGCTGACCGCTATCTGCTGCGACATGAAACGGCTGACCGGAAACATTATGAGAAGCTGCATCCACCACAGATGAGTTTTGAACACAGAATGCAGTGTCTTAGAAATCTAAAAAAAATTGGCTATCAGGTAGGTTGTGGATTTATGGTGGAATCTCCAGGGCAAACAACCGAAACATTGGCGAAAGACATGCAGTTGATTACGGAATTGAGGCCGGAAATGGTAGGAATCGGTCCTTTCATTCCACATCAAGATACGAAGTTTAAGGAAGAATCTCCGGGAAGTCTTGAAAAAACTTTGAAACTATTGGCACTAATCCGATTGGCACATCCTCATGTGTTATTGCCGGCGACAACGGCATTGGGAACCATTCATCCGCAGGGAAGGGAATTGGGCCTGAAGGCAGGAGCCAATGTGGTAATGCCAAATCTTTCGCCAAAAGACGTGCGGAAGAAATATTCTTTATACGATAATAAAATATGCACTGGTGAAGAAGCAGCAGAGTGTATTCGTTGCCTGAAGTTGAGGGTTGAGAATGCAGGATATAAGATTGTGGAAGACCGGGGAGACTATAAATAATAGAAAGCGTGAACAAAAATGTATGACAAGAAGTCATTGATTGCAGATGAATTTATCAATCATCAGGAAATATTAGATACTTTAAAGTATGCAGAAGAAAATAAGAATAATATGGAATTGATTCGCCAAATCCTTGATAAGGCGAAACCAAAGAAAAAGGGAAAAGAAACAGTTTGTGCTGGTTTAACGCATAGAGAAGCACTAGTGCTGCTGGAGTGTGAAATTCCGGAAGTACTGGAGGAAATTAAGCAGTTGGCTGAAGAAATTAAATTAGCCTATTACGGGAATCGTATTGTGATTTTCGCTCCGCTTTATTTGTCCAATTACTGTGTCAACGGATGTGTTTATTGTCCATACCATGCGAAGAACAGACACATTCCAAGAAAAAAACTGACGCAGGAAGAAGTCAAAAATGAGGTTATTGCATTACAGGATATGGGACATAAGAGATTGGCTATTGAAGCGGGAGAAGATCCGGTCAATAATCCAATTGAGTATATTTTGGATTGTATTAAAACAATTTATTCCATTAAACATAAAAATGGAGCGATTCGCAGGGTAAATGTTAATATTGCCGCAACCACCGTAGAAGAATACAAAATGCTGGCAGATGCGGGCATTGGAACTTATATTTTGTTCCAGGAAACATATCATAAGGAAAGTTATCTGAAACTGCATCCGACAGGACCGAAGCATGATTACAATTATCATACGGAAGCCATGGACCGTGCTATGGAAGGTGGTATCGATGATGTAGGATTGGGCGTGCTATTTGGACTTGAAATGTACAAATATGAGCTGGCAGGGCTGTTGATGCACGCAGAACATTTGGAAGCTGTGCATGGTGTAGGACCACATACAATCAGTGTTCCGAGAGTGAAAAAAGCAGATGATATCAATCCGGAAGATTTTGATAATGGTATCAGTGATGAAATCTTTGAAAAGATTTGTGCAATCATTCGAATTGCCGTACCTTATACAGGAATGATTATCTCCACAAGAGAAAGTCAGGAAGTTCGGGAAAAAGTATTGCGTCTGGGTGTTTCCCAGATTTCCGGCGGCTCCAGAACCAGTGTAGGTGGTTACGGAGAAGAGATTCGTCCAACAGATACGGAACAGTTTGATGTATCTGATCAGCGAACTTTAGATGAAGTAGTAAAATGGTTGATGGAAATGGGGATGATACCATCTTTCTGCACTGCCTGTTATCGTGCAGGAAGGACAGGAGACCGGTTTATGAGTATTTGCAATTCCGGTCAGATTTTAAATTATTGTCTTCCGAATGCATTGATGACCTTGAAGGAATATTTAGAAGATTACGCCAGCGAGGAAACGAAACAAGTTGGCGAGAAATTAATAAAGCAGGAAATGGAAAAAATACCCAAAAAAGCAGTTCGGGAAACTGCGAAAAATTATTTGGAAAAAATTGAACAGGGAACGCGAGATTTTAGATTTTAGTACAAGGAGGTGCCTATGAGTCTTAATGGAACACCGTCAGGAGAACGCATTCATATTGGTTTTTTTGGGAGAAGAAATGCTGGAAAATCCAGTCTTGTTAATGAAATAACGGGACAGAATCTTTCTATTGTTTCCAATCAAAAAGGAACAACTACAGATCCGGTGAAAAAGGCAATGGAATTATTGCCACTTGGACCGGTAATGATTGTAGACACACCGGGCTTTGATGACGAAGGAGAATTAGGGAGACTTCGAATTCAGAAGGCTAAGGATGTTTTGGAAAAAGCTGATATGGCAGTTCTTGTCATGGATGTATTAGAACCGGTTAATGAATCGGAAAAGCAATTGATTGAAATGTTTATGGATCGGGATATTCCTTTTCTTCTCGTTTTTAGCAAATGGGATCTTCTTGGAGACGTTGTAGATGAACGAGTCATGCTTACAGGAAAAGAGCGGGAAATGAATCGCCTGGGACTTGATGTTACAGGAGAACAGATGATTTTTGCTTCGGTTCATAAGCAGCAGAATGTTGAAATGGTTAAGGAAAAAATCATTCAGTTGATGAAGGATTTTGCAGAAGAAAAATATCTTGTAAAGGATTTGCTAACATCTCAAGAACCTGTCATTATGGTAATACCAATTGACAGCGGAGCGCCGAAAGGAAGAATAATATTGCCGCAGCAACAGGTTCTGCGCGAACTGTTAGAAGCGGGAATCATGACTGTTGTAGTGAAGGAAACAGAGCTTGATCAGGCTCTTCAAAGACTTGAAAACCGAGTGTCCCTGGTGATTACTGACAGTCAGGTGTTTGAAGAAGTTAACAAAATAGTTCCAAAAGAAATTCAATTAACCTCGTATTCAATTTTGATGTCCAGATACAAAGGATTTTATGATGCAGCGATAGAAGGAATTCAGAAGATGGACAATTTAAAAGATGGAGATTGTATTTTGATTGCAGAAGGTTGTACGCATCACAGACAATGCGATGATATCGGAACTATTAAAATACCAAGATGGCTTAGTGAATATACAGGAAAGAAATTAACTTTTGATACGACTTCCGGTGGCGATTTCCCACAAGATTTGTCCAAATATGCCATGGTAATTCATTGCGGTGGTTGTATGTTAAATGGACGAGAGGTTTTACGACGAATGAGTCGAACCATGAAGCAGGGAATTCCATTTACAAATTATGGGATGGCCATCGCGAAAATGAAGGGAATTTTGGAACGAAGCATAGAAATTATTAAAAAATAGAGTATGAAAAATGAAAGGAAATGAGAATTAAGATACAATAGAAAATGAGTGTGATTGGGGTAAAAATGAAACGGGTAAAAGTGAAATAGGATATTGACAACGTCAAAAAGTGACATATAATAAAAGTATACCAAAGATAACAATTCTAATATTTTGGAATTGGTGTCTTTGGTATTTTTTTGTACACGCTTTGAGTGCGTACAAATAATAATCGTAGCACAATACTAAAGTAAATGTTGTGATTTCGGAGAAGGAGGGGGAATATAATGCGGATTATTGATTTTAAAACTGAGGAACCGTACATAATTCTGGTTCGATTTGAAGGGAAAGGTGAGTACATTTGCGATTTAAAAAAAATGGAAATATATCATCAGTTATTGGAAATGAATGGATTGTTTGAAAAAGGAAAAATTACGAAAGATCAAAAGGGGATAGAATGGAAATCGGGATTAAGGATTTCCAGCGATGAATTGTTGAACATCGGTGAGAAAATAGAAGTGAATTACATGACTGGAGAGAATGTATCGATTCTACAGGAGGCTCTTTCCTATCAAGTGAAACAACCGGGCTATTATACCTATGAGGATTACTATGCATTGCCGGAAGATGTGCGAAGTGAATTGATTGACGGATATTTTTATGATATGGCAGCTCCGGATACGATTCATCAACAAATCATTTTGGAAATGGCTTATCAGATTCAGGGTTCCATTAAGAAACATAAAGGCAAGTGTAGTGTTTTTATTGCTCCGACAGATGTGCGATTAGATGGTAAAAAAGATACAATGCTTCAGCCGGATTTGTTTATTCTTTGCGATAAAAATAAGTTAACAAAGAAAAATGTGGTAGGTGCTCCCGACTTTATTTTGGAAGTATTATCTAAGTCAACGAAAACGAAAGATATGTATGTAAAATCGGGAAAATATCAGAGTGCTGGCGTTCGTGAATACTGGATGATTGATCCGGAAAAGAAAAGTCTAATCCGGTATTTTTTTGAAAAGAGTGATACACCAATAATCTCCGGCTTAGAAGGACAGGCGGAAATTGAGATTTATGACGGAGAAAGCAAGATTGATTTGGATGAAATATTAGATTTAATTGATTCAGGCAAGGAGCTGTATTAGTTCTAGCCCTTCACATAGTTTTTCAGAAAACGGGGCAAGATAGCGTTCATAAATTTAGTTAACCTCTTTTCTAATAGAATTATTTGGACTAAAAAATCTTTATTTTCAAATAAAATCTATTGCAATCGGTGTAAAGAATATATAATAATATTTTATAAGGATGAGTGAAAAAAGTTGTAGGAAGAAACGGAGCGATTTGGATATGAAAACAAGAGAAGAAGCACTTGGTTATGGATTATCGTTTCCTGACACTTATCAGGAAGCACCTTTTCATGATCCTAATTGGCAATTGATTCGAGTGAAAGGGAGTAAAAAGGCATTTTTGTGGACCTATGAAAGGGACGGAAATATTTGTTTGAATGTAAAGGTGAATCCGGAATGGAGAGATTTTTGGAGACAGGCCTATGATGCCGTAATTCCCGGATATCACCAAAACAAAGAGCATTGGAATACCATTATTTTAGATGGAACGATTCCGGAGAAAGATGTTAAAAGAATGATTGCGGAAAGCTATGATTTAGTTACAGACTCTCCCACAAAACGAATATATGAAGCAGTGAAAAAAATTCCGAAAGGAAAGGTTGCAACCTATGGATTGATTGCAAAATTGGCAGGCAATGAAAAAATGTCACGAGCTGTCGGGAATGCACTTCATAAAAATCCCGATCCGGAACATATTCCTTGTTTTCGTGTGGTAAATGCGAAGGGGGAGTTACCGGGAAATTTTGCATTTGGAGAAGGGGTCCAGGAACGACTTCTCAGGCAGGAAGGAATTGAAGTGGCTCAAGGAAAAGTCGACTTAAAACGCTACCTATGGGATGGGAAACAGTAAAGGAGAAAAGTCTGTATTAAGAATCTCAAAACAACATTGAACATATGTTCGGGAAATGATATAATGATTTTACTCATTAAAGTTTAGGAGAACAGGAATGTTTGATTTGTTAGAGGATTTAAACCAAGCACAAAGAGATGCAGTGACTTCCACGGAAGGATTTGTCAGAGTCATTGCCGGAGCAGGTTCAGGAAAGACCAGAGCATTGTCCCACAGATTTGCATATCTGGTAAATGAACTAGGAATCCTACCGGGAAATATTTTGTGTGTTACATTTACCAATAAAGCTGCCAACGAAATGCGCCAGAGAATTCATCGTTTAACCGGCGATAATGACACCGGATATATCAATACCTTTCATGGATTCTGTGTTTCCATTTTGCAGGAGGACAGTTTTGTGGTGCAGTATCCGAAAAGCTTTCTGGTGCTGGATAATTCCGATATTGATGCGATGCTAAAAATTATTTATGAAGAGCGTGGACTGACTTTACGTGATATGACCTTTAGCAAAGCAAGAGATATGATCGAAATGCGGAAATTGTTTAAGGAACCGAAGTATTACGAAGATATGATCACCATGTCTTTAGAAGTGCTGAAGGAAAAATATGAAAATGCAGTGGATGCAGACGATATTATTTTTTATGGATATTTATATCAGGAAAAAAAGTGTTTTGGGCTGGATTATAATGACTTATTAAAATTTGCGCTTTATATCTTTCAGGTGAATGAAGAGGTAAAACTGAAATGGCAGAAGTGCTTGGAATATATCATGATTGATGAATTTCAGGACATTGACCGAATCCAGTATCAACTGATGTCAGTACTTTGTGCGTACCATAAGAATTTATTTATCGTCGGAGATCCGGATCAGACCATTTACAGTTGGAGAGGAGCTGATTCCAGGTACTTACTGGAATTTGAACGAAACTTTCCGGGAACAAAGACGATCATGATGATGGAAAACTATCGTTCTACACCGGAAATCTTGTCAGTGGCAAATTCCTTGGTGGAGAAGAACCATACGAGAATTAAGAAAGATTTAATTCCTGTATTGGAAAGTGGCAAAAAGGTAATATGCTACCATGGAAAGACCTCGGTTGAGGAGGCAGAATGGATTGCAGATGAGATAGAAGAGTTACTTCGTCAGGGAAGACGATATGGTGACATTACCATATTATATCGAGCGCATTATGTGACTAGAACTTTGGAAGAAGTGTTTTTAAAAAGAGAACTGCCATATACGATTTACAGTGGAGTTCAGTTTTTTAATCGAATGGAAATTAAGGATGCATTATCCTATTTACGGATGATTGCATATCAGGACGATTTATCCTTTGCACGAATTGTGAATGTTCCAAAAAGAAATATTGGACAGCGAAGAATGCGATTATTGCAGGAATATGCACAAGAGCATCAGTGCAGTCTCTACCAGGCTTTGAAAGAAAATGTAGAAGAGGATGGGTTTAAAGGAACAGGAGCGAAGAAATTCATTGCACTGATTAATCGTTTTGCAATCGATTATGAAGAACGTCCAATATCTGAATTGATTTCTGAAATATTAAATCGAAGTGAATATGAGAAAATGCTTCGCACAGAAGGAAGTCAGGAACGATTGGATAATCTGGCTGAACTAAAACAGTCTATCTATGAATATGAAACTACCTGTGGAGAAGAGACAACTTTGGAAAGCTATTTATCCCATATTGCATTGTTTACGAACACAGACACAGTGGATTCTTCGGATAAGGTGAAACTCATGACTGTCCATGCGGCAAAAGGACTAGAATTTCCCAATGTATTTCTGTGTGGGATGAATGAAGGTGTCTTTCCGTCCCGGAAAACAAAGACCTTAGAGAGTATGGAGGAAGAACGGCGTTTAGCATTTGTTGCCATTACAAGGGCAAAAGAGCGATTGTATCTTTCAGAATCAGAAGGAAAGAATTTTGATGGAACTTATCGCTACCCATCCCGTTTTACTTTTGATATTGATGAAAAACTTTTGGAATTTAACACGAAACCGGATGAAAAGCTCCTTCAGGAAGCGAGAGAGTACATTTATCTGAGAGGAAAAGTTCTGGAACCTCAAATTGGTCAAAATGTTTTTGAAGTGGGAGACCGGGTTCGACACATTGTCTTCGGAGAAGGAAAAGTTCTAGAAAAAGATATGGAACAGATGGCATATGTCATTAAGTTTGACGGAATCAACACCACCAGAAGGATTGCTTTTCGAGTGAAATTGGAAAAAGTTGGATAAAAAAATAAACAAAAATCCTCGGAACTTTAAGTTTCGAGGATTTCTGCTATTTCTTATCATTCATTAACGTTTTGATTCCACGCTTCAGACCATCTACAGTCAGTGGGAACATATCAATTTCTTCCCGAATCAAACGTTCTGATTCCATCCAGTACATATTGGATAAATCCCCGTGGTAGTTTGGATTGAGCCAAACGGTATGTGGGTATTTCTTCTTGAATAACTGAATCCATTCGTAGCCGGAAAGACCGCCGTTAGGTCCACTATAATTTCCGTTCTTGTCATGAAATTCTTCCGGTGCCATGCCGGCATCCCCTACGATAATGACTTTATAATCTTTGTCATAGTTTTTAAATGCCCAAGTGGTATCAATCCAGTCTCCGGTATCACACTCCGGATTTTTATATAATTTCGCATAAATACAATTATGGAAGTAGTAGGTCTTTACATCCTTAAAGTGATTCGCTTTATGAACGGACTGGAACAGTTCGTTACATAATTCGCTGTAAGGATACATGGAACCGCCACTGTCAAATAAAAGCATTAGCTTTACCGTATTCTTTCGCGGTTGCTCAAATTCCAATTTCAAATAACCACCCTGATTACAAGTGGAATCAATGGTTCCGTCAATGTCCAGTTCTGTCTTTGGTAAATCCAGTTTTCTGGAATATTGACGTAGTTCCCGAAATGCCACCTGAAACTGGCGCATCGTCAGCTTGGTATCGTGGCGAAAATCTTTGTAACGTCGTTCTCCCAGAACTGCAAAAGCAGTTTTCATTCCGGCTTTATCACCTAATTGAATTCCTCCGGCAACATGACCGTTTTTGCCGAACTCCGAACCACCACCGGTACCAATCCAGTAATTTCCACCGTTGTGTTCCGTATGCTGTTCACCGATTCGCTCCCGGAACATTCGATGAACTTCCTTGGCTTCTCGTTTGGTACGCATATCCCGGTACATTTCCGGTTTGGTCATTTTACCTTCCTGAACATCATTATGAAGCCATTTGTTAATCTGCTCCATATTTAGTTTCTGCTCTTTGACATTTTTAAAATATTCTAAAAATGCAGAATCCAATTTATCATAATCGCTTTCACTTTTTACCAAAATTGTTTTGCATAGGTAATAAAAATCCGTAAAACTGGAATGGGCCAAATCCTGATCCAAAGCATCCATTAAGGTGAGCCATTCAGTAGTGGAAATGTTTAGACCGTTACTTTTCAATGTATAAAAAAATGGTGTGAACATAGGACCTCCTTAGGTGTTCATTTCCTTAACCAATTCCATATCTTCATCTTTTTTCATTAACACTCCCAAGTAAGGAAGCTCCTGCTGAATTCTTTCCGGAGTAATTCCGCCAATCATCAGAGCGCGAAGCCAATCAATTAACTCGGAAGTACTAGGCTTTTTGCGGACATCTCTGATTCCGCGAATCCAGTAGAACGTCTTCATGGCACTTTCCAATAAGTGTTCTTCCAAATTTTCAAAATGAGCATTCACAATCTGCTTCATTAAATCCTGATTTGGAAACTCAATGTAGTGGAAGATGCAACGACGAAGGAATGCATCCGGCAATTCTTTTTCAGCATTGGATGTAATAATAACGATTGGACGTTTTTTGGCCTTGACGGTTTCTTTTGTTTCGTGAATATAGAATTCCATTTTATCCAGTTCCCAAAGAAGATCGTTAGGAAATTCCAGGTCAGCCTTGTCGATTTCGTCAATCAATAAAACAACTTGCTCGTCCTTTTTGAAAGCTTCTCCCAACTTCCCAAGTTTAATGTAATGAGCAATGTCATCTACGCCGGACGCGTCAAATTGACTGTCGTAAAGACGCTGAATGGTGTCATACATATAAAGACCGTCCTGAGCCTTGGTAGTGGATTTGATATTCCAAATCAACAATTCCATATTTAAAGCCTTTGCTACCGCATCAGCCAACATGGTTTTTCCGGTTCCCGGCTCTCCCTTAATGAGTAGTGGCTTTTCCAGCGTAGAAGCAACCTCCACGGCAGCCATCAAATCCTCTGATGCCACATAAGTATCTGTTCCTGTAAATTTTGTTTCTGACATAATTGTTCCTTTCTTAGTGATTATAATTTTTTTCTTCTCGATTTTGCAATTTTTCTTGATGCCTTTTTTCTATTTTGAATAATAAGAATTCACAGAATTTATTCAGGTATCGAATCAGTGGTTCAGTAACCAAAGCGAAGACCAGTAACAACATAGTACACTGTCTGGTAATGTCTGTAATAGAAAAAAGTTTTCCAATAAATAACATACAAATGAGCCAACCAATAATCATGGAAATCAGTAGTGCCCAATGGATTTTTGTCATTGGTCTGGCAATGAGATATAAAATCATAAAGCCGACAATGGCTAATAAAATTGTACAACAGGTGGAAACGCTGTGGGCGTCCACATTAAATTCTTTACAAAAATAAACCAATCCCGCCACAACAAAAAAATCTGTCAAACCGGCAGGCAACGCTTTCAAAAAGACGTTGGTTAAAAACTTTCCTTGAATTCGGTTCTTGTTTGGTTCCAGTGCCAGTACGAAGGAAGGAATTCCTATAGTAAATACACTGATTAATGAAATCTGTGATGGCTCCAGCGGATAACTGAACATGAAAGCCATGGAGAAAATTGCCATTAGTAAAGAGAAAATATTCTTAACTAAAAACAAACTAGCGGAACGCTGGATATTGTTTACAACCCGTCGACCTTCTAATACAACGGATGGCATTCTGGAAAAGTCTGAGTCCAATAAAACCAGCTGTGCGACATTGGCAGCAGCATCGCTACCGGAAGCCATGGCAATACTGCAGTCTGCATCCTTTAAAGCCAGTACATCGTTTACACCGTCACCAGTCATAGCAACGGTATGTCCCTGTTGCTGCAGGGCGTTGACAAATAATTGTTTTTGATCCGGAGTTACTCGACCGAATACTGTATAGTGTCTTACAGCAGATTCAATATCTTCCTGTGTTGTTAAGGTAGAAGCGTCAATGTAACGCTTGGCGTGAGCAATACCGGCTTTTTGGGCAATTTCGGAAACCGTGGCAGGATTATCACCGGAAATCACTTTAATGACCACACCACATTCTTCAAAATAAGAGAAGGTATCTACAGCGCCGCTTCGGATTGCATTAGATAAATAAACCAGACAAATTGGTGTAATGCTTTCGTGTAAGCGCTTTCCGGTAAATTCTCCGTCAAAGGTTCCGAAAACAAGAACACGGTAGCCTTTATTGCTAAATTGTTTGATTTCTTCTTCATACTCTGGGAAACGGTCCAGCAGTAAAAATTCCGGTGCCCCTAACAGATAAGGAACATCATGGAAAGTAACTGCGCTATATTTTCTTTCAGAAGAGAAAGAAACCACCTGATCAGCTTCATGAACTATCGGCTCCGTAAAGAATTTTTTCATTGCTTCCATAGTAGCGTTGTCGGCAGTCATAGCTGCTGAAAAGTCATTCAACAACTGCTTGCAAGTCTGTTCATCATAGTCGGTAGTTCCGTTTAACATATAAATTCCGCTGACTTCCATATCCGGTACGGTGATTGTTCCGGTTTTATCGACGCAGAGGACATCTACGCGAGCCAGCGTTTCGATACATTTCATATCATGAAGTAGTACCTGCTGTTTTGCCAGACGCATCGCACTGACAACAAGGGCGATGCTTGCCAGAAGATAAAGCCCTTCCGGAATCATTCCGATAACCGCAGCGACCATTCCGGTAACACTGGCCTTTAAAGAGTTGTCCTGAAGAACATATTGCTGAAAGAACAAAACACTGCCAATTGGAATGATTGCTACACCAATTATTTTTACTAATTTATCCAAAGCCCGAATCATCTCGGACTGTTCGTGTTTCTTTGATTTCGTGGCTTCCAAGGTAAGCTGTGAAATGTAGGAAGACTCACCAACTTTATCCAGACGGGCAACACATTTCCCGGAAACAATGAAACTGCCGGATAATAACTCATCTCCGTATTTCTTGCAAACTTCATCGGCTTCACCGGTAATGAGGGATTCATTAACATTAACCGTGCCATGAAGAATTGTTGCATCTGCAGGAATTTGATTGCCGGCGGAGAAAATAACAATATCATCCCGAACCAGTTTTTCCGCATCTATTTTTTTCTTCTTCCCATTTCGGATGACTACACTATGAGGAGCGTTTAAAATCGACAATTCGTCCAAAACTTTTTTGGAACGAAGTTCCTGAACAATTCCAATCAAAGTATTGGAAATAATAACAGGAAGAAAGGTCAAATTATTAAATGCACCTACCATAATCAGTAGAGCTGAAAGAACGATAAATATAAAGTTGAAATATGTGAATACATTGGAATAAATGATTTCTTTGGTCGTTTGAGTGGAAGAATCCACTTTGGTATTCATTAAGCCCCGTATTTCCTGTTGGGCAACCTGTTCATCGGTCAAGCCAAATTCGGGATTTGCCATAAATCTTTCTTGTTTTTTGCTACTCATTTTTCCTTCCCTTCATTGCATTTTAACGTCACTATTCTCCTATTATAACCGTAAATTGTCAATAAAGTGTAAAGAAATTGTTGAAAGTTGAAAAAAATGCCTTATAAAGCGAATCATTTCTTTAAAATAGTTATAATAATTCAAAAAATATGCTATAATCACAAAGATGTGTTTTATGAAAAAATACAATTATTAAAGAAGAAAAAATGCCGCTAAAAGTGTCGGTCATAAAGGAGGAAAAATATGGATATTGTATGTTTAGATTTAGAGGGAGTATTGGTACCGGAAATTTGGATTGCTTTTGCAGAAGAAACAGAAATCGAAGAATTAAAGAAAACAACAAGAGATGAGCCGGATTATGATAAATTGATGAAATACAGAATCAATATTTTAAAAGAACATGGATTAGGATTAAAGGAAATTCAGGATACAATTGCAAAGATTGATCCGATTCCGGGAGCAAAAGAATTTTTGGACAGTTTAAGAGAATTGACACAGGTAATTATTGTCAGTGATACATTTACACAGTTTGCAAAGCCGCTAATGAAGAAATTAGGTTGGCCAACAATTTTCTGTAACTCCTTGGTTGTTAATGAAAATGGAGAAATCACAGGACATAAGATGCGTTGTGAAAAATCTAAGTACACAACGGTAAAGGCATTGCAGTCTATCGGATATGATACCATTGCCAGCGGAGACAGCCACAATGATATTGGAATGATTCAGGCAAGTAAAGCAGGATTTTTATTTAAGAGT
>JAILRZ010000120.1 GCA_024697845.1 Eubacterium sp.
CAGGAAAGAAAAAGGGAACTGCTGTCTTTACGCTTATTATTAAAAATAATAATGATAAAAAAGTTAGAAAAGATGTTAAAGTTACAATCGATAATGCTTATAAGTATTATGGAGTGAAAAAACCTGGTCGTGTAACACAGTCGAAGCCTAAGGCAGGAAAGAAGAAAGTAACAATTCGTTGGAAAAAACTGAAAGGCGCTGCCGGATATCAGGTTCAGATGTCTAAGAAAAAGAAAAAAGGATTTAAGACAATTGCAACAATCAAATCCGGTTCAAAAGTTAAATATGTTAAGAAGAAATTAAAGAGAAAGAAAAAATACTTCTTCCGTGTTAGAGCTTTTGTTTACAGCGGTTCAACTAAGATTTACGGAAAGTGGAGTAAAGTTAAAAACGCAAAAGTAAAATAGTTTTATAATGGAAAATTTCCACAGAGAAATTCTGTGGAAATTTTTTTTCTTTTTCTATAGACTAATTTGGTTTTTTGTGAGAGAATAGGAACGAATATGGGCAAACCCAATTAACCCATAATAAATTTGAAACAATATGTTTCTTATTATATTTCGAAAGGAGTATTCAGATGATTTACACAAAGGAAGTTGAAAACATGTGTCCTGTTGCTAAGGGCGCAAAACATGAACCGGCTCCAATTCCAGAAGAAGGAAAGTGGGTTCACTCTAAGAAAATCGAAGATATTTCAGGTTTCACACATGGTGTGGGCTGGTGTGCACCTCAGCAGGGAGCATGTAAGCTTAGCTTGAATGTTAAAGAAGGTATTATTGAAGAAGCATTAATTGAAACAATTGGTTGTTCAGGTATGACTCATTCTGCAGCTATGGCTGCTGAAATTCTTCAGGGAAAGACAATTCTTGAAGCTTTAAATACTGACCTTGTTTGTGATGCTATTAATACAGCTATGAGAGAATTATTCTTACAGATCGTTTACGGACGTACACAGAGTGCATTCTCTGATGACGGTCTTGCAGTTGGTGCAGGTCTTGAAGATTTAGGTAAGGGACTTCGTTCTCAGGTAGGTACAATGTACGCTACAAAGGAAAAAGGTGTTCGTTATCTTGAAATGGCAGAAGGATACGTAACAGGTATCGCTCTTGATGCTGATAATGAAGTAATTGGTTACCAGTTTGTTTCTCTTGGAAAGATGACAGACTTCATTAAGAATGGTGATGATCCAACAACAGCTTGGGAAAAAGCTAAGGGACAGTATGGTCGTGTAGATGATGCTGTAAAGATTATCGACCCAAGAAAGGAATAAGGAGGTAACAAAAATGGCATTATTTGAATCATATGAAAGAAGAATTGATCAGATTAACGCTGTATTAAACAGCTATGGTATTGCTTCAATTGAAGAAGCTGAAAAGATTACAAAGGACGCTGGACTTGATGTTTACAATCTTGTAAAAGGAATTCAGCCGATTTGTTTTGAAAATGCATGTTGGGCTTACATCGTAGGTGCAGCGATTGCTATTAAGAAAGATTGTAGACGTGCTGCAGATGCTGCTGCTGCAATCGGTGAAGGACTTCAGTCTTTCTGTATTCCTGGTTCTGTTGCTGACCACAGAAAAGTAGGTTTAGGACATGGTAACTTAGGAAAGATGCTTCTGGAAGAAGAAACAGAATGTTTCGCATTCCTTGCAGGACATGAATCATTTGCAGCTGCTGAAGGTGCTATTGGTATTGCTGAAAAGGCAAACAAAGTACGTAAAAAACCTTTAAGAGTTATCTTAAACGGTCTCGGAAAAGATGCTGCTCAGATCATCTCAAGAATCAACGGTTTCACATTTGTTGAAACAAAATATGATTATAAAGAAGCTAAGTTAAACATCGTATATGAAAAGGCATATTCTGATGGACTTCGTGCTTCAGTTAAATGTTACGGTGCTGATGATGTTCAGGAAGGTGTTGCAATCATGCAGCATGAAAATGTAGGTGTATCTATTACAGGTAACTCTACAAACCCTACAAGATTCCAGCATCCAGTAGCAGGAACATATAAGAAAGAATGTATCGAACAGGGTAAGAAGTACTTCTCAGTAGCATCCGGTGGTGGTACAGGTCGTACACTTCATCCAGATAACATGGCTGCAGGTCCTGCTTCATACGGTATGACTGATACATTAGGACGTATGCATTCTGATGCTCAGTTTGCCGGTTCTTCTTCTGTACCAGCTCACGTAGAAATGATGGGATTAATTGGTGCAGGTAACAACCCAATGGTTGGTATGACTGTAGCAGTTGCCGTTTCTATCGAAGAAGCAGCTACAGCTGGTAAGTTCTAAGAATAAAAAAGAAGGTTGGAAATTTCATATTTTGACTTGACAAAACAGTTATGAGTAATATGCTCATAGCTGTTTTTTTTATTTCATAGGAAAGTTCTTTGAACTTCCCATGAAATAAAAATGCTCCGCAAGGATGCGCAGCTCGCGGAGATGTATTTATGCTGGCGCATCCGCTCGCGCGCGAAGTGTCGCAAGCGACACTTTGTTCTATATTTTTGATTATAAGAATACTGGATATAAGAAATAATATAATTTGAGGATTCTAGTTGTTTAATTTTCTCAAACGTATTACAATTTTATCATTGAGTGATAAAAAATAACGGAGGTGTTATATGAACGAAACGAGACCTTTTGTCGATTGGAAATTAATGAATGATTTTATGGTTGATGCATTCTGTGGTTATGGTGTCCCAAGGGAAGATGCGGAGATTTGTGCAGATGTTTTGCTGGAATCAGACCGTAGAGGAATTGAGAGTCATGGATGTAATCGATTTAAACCAATTTATATCGACCGGATTAAGAGAGGAACATTACTTCCTACGACAGAAATAGAAATATTGAAAGAAACCCCTACAACGGTGGTGATGGATGCCCACGATGGAATGGGAATGGTTGCAAGTCACAAGATGATGAAAATGCTGATCGAAAAGGCAAAAACTTATGGTATGGCAGGTGGAGCAATTCGTAATTCCACCCATTATGGAATCGCAGGTTATTGGGCGACGATGGCTAGTGAGGAAGGACTGATTGGAATTACAGGAACCAATGCCAGACCTTCCATTGCTCCAACTTTTGGTGTGGATAATATGATGGGGACCAACCCATTAACCTTTGCCTTACCGACAGATGAAGAATTTCCTTTTTGTTTGGATTGTGCTACATCCATTGTTCAGAGAGGAAAGATTGAATATTATGCCAGAGAGGGGAAAGATACTCCGGCTGGAATGGTAGTATCAAGAGATGGAACGGCGATGACTGACAGTGAAGAAATCCTGAAAGCTTTGGTAGATGAGACGGCTGCTTTGGCTCCATTAGGTGGAATTGGAGAAGAATTAGCCGGATATAAAGGATATGGATACGCTGCGGTAGTTGAAATCTTATCTGCTGCATTATCCGGAGGTCAGTTTATGAAGGCTTTAACCGGTGTTTCTCCGGAAGGAAAGCCTCAGATGTATCATTTGGGACATTTCTTCTTTGTTGTGGATCCGGAGGCATATATGGGACTTGATACTTTCAAAAAGACTGCAGGAGAAATTTGCAGAGCGTTGAGAAATTCTCAGAAAGCTCCAGGGGAATCCAGAATCTATACTGCAGGTGAAAAAGAATATGATGTGTGGAAGTTTAGAAAAGATAAAGGGGTTCCTGTTGGCGCTGCAGTACAGAAAGATATTATTGAAGTACGAGATGAACTTAATCTTTCTTACCATTTTGATTTTGAAGATTAAATCACTGAAAAGGTTACGTTTGTTTCTGCAAAAAATGCCTCTGAATGTTTATCAAAGGCATTTTTTGTATATTGCAGAGTCTTATTCTTTTTCGACGATAGTAGTGTTAAATAATTCATTATAATCAATGTCGCTTGCAACAATGTCTACGGAAAACTCTTTGATATCTATTGGCTTCATTTGATCAAAAGGAATCGTTGTTTTAAATGTACATCCCGGATAGATTTCAGAAAAGCTAAAGCAATCAAAATCTGATTGATTTACTAAAGCATTCATCAATTCAACGCTACAGAAAGTCTTAGAATTATTAGTGATATAAAAATCTTTTTCGGTTTGTCCATCTGCATTCTGGGTAAGTGGTGTTGTTGAAATAATGAAATCGTTCTCGTTATAGACTTCTTTGGCATTCTTTGGAAGTTGAACTTTCGGTTTGAAATTTTCTAAATCGTATGTTTTTGGCTGACAGGAGAGTAGAACTTCATCCTTTCCATTGGTACAGGTAAAGTCTAATGTAATGCTTTTAATATCTTCCGGTTTTTGAATGTTACAAAGTGTAGAGTATTCGTTCCATGGAATCGCTACCGTTTTTGTTTCACCGGATTTTACATCTTCCATCATAAAAGCAGGTGTCATAATAGAATTGATGGCAATACCGTGACAAGTCGCTGTCAGAGATTGTTCCCCTTGATTGACGATGGTAAAAGAAAGATTCGTTTTGTCTATGTTTGATAACTTTAAAGTGACATTATTTTCGTTAAAAAGTGTTGTAATCGAAGAAGCAGTTTGAACTGCAACGTTTTCAGCTGTTTGTTCGGATTTCTTTGATTTTGTTTCTTTAGAGTCTTGCTTGGAACAGGCAGTGGATGATATGATTATCATCATGAAAATGAATAATGATATTTTTTTGTACATTTATTTACAAATCTCCTTTATGTATAATTTCTAACTATTATCTCACAGGAGCAATCATATTTTGGTATCAAAATAGTATATTTGGTTAAAAAGGAAATATTATGAAAAAAATAACAATTGGAATTTTGGCACATGTAGATGGTGGAAAGACTACGTTGTCTGAATCTTTCTTATATAATACAGGTACAATCAAGGAATTAGGAAGAGTAGATAATAAGAATTCATTTCTGGATAATTTTGCTATGGAACGGGAAAGAGGGATTACCATTTTCTCAAAGCAGGCGGTAATGAATTATATGGATACGGAAATCACTTTGTTGGATACTCCGGGACATGTGGATTTTTCTACGGAAATGGAACGAACGCTTCAGGTTTTGGATTATGCAGTTTTAATTGTTAGTGGAAGCGAAGGCGTGCAGGGGCATACGGAAACTTTGTGGAAATTGTTAAAACGTTATGAAATTCCTACGTTTATCTTTGTTAATAAAATGGATATGCCCTTAGCCAATAAGGAGTTTA
The DNA here is from genome assembly GCA_024697845.1 of Eubacterium sp. Taxonomy (GTDB): domain Bacteria; phylum Bacillota; class Clostridia; order Lachnospirales; family Lachnospiraceae; genus Eubacterium_G. The sequence goes on from JAILRZ010000120.1 coordinate 5,171, forward strand.
GCTCTGAAAATATTCGCTTGTATCTTGGAGATAATATTATTGATTTCAGCAAACAAATTAATGAAGAACAAATTGCAATGTGTGATGAAGGGGTGCTGGATTATTATATGGAACAGGGAACTGTTTCAACAGAGATGATATCTTCTTTGATTGAAAATCGACAGTTGTTTCCGTGTTATTATGGTTCTGCTCTGAAAAATCAGGGCGTACAGGAACTGATTGAAGGAATCTGCAAATATACGTGTGCACCGGTATATGAAGATGTTTTTGGAGCGAAAGTATATAAGATTTCTAAAGATTCTTCCGGAAATCGATTGTCCCATATGAAAATTACCGGAGGAACATTGGCAATTCGTGATGAAATTATCGGAGTGACCAATGGGGAAGAATGGAAAGCAAAAGTAAATGATTTAAGAATCTATTCTGGAGAGAAGTACCGGTCGGTACAATGTGTTTCTGCAGGAACGGTTTGTGCAGTTGCAGGACTTGAACATACTTATTCCGGCCAAGGACTTGGAGTGGAATTTGAGACGGAGGAACCGGATTTGCAACCGGTGCTTTCTTATAGTGTGATTCTTCCGAACGGATGTAATCGTAATCAAGTGTTTTCCTGGATGAAAGAATTAGAGGAAGAAGATCCCACACTACATCTTTGTTGGAATGATGAAACCTCAGAAATCAATATTCGTGTCATGGGACCCATTCAGATTCAGCTTCTGAAAAATCAGATGCAGGAACGATATGGTCTGGATGTGGATTTTGGGCAGGGAAAGATTTTATATAAGGAAACCATTATTGATACGGTGGAAGGCGTTGGTCATTTTGAACCTCTAAGACATTATGCCGAAGTACACCTGTTGTTAGAGCCTGGAGAACCGGGCAGTGGAATCACTTTTGAATCCAAAGCTGATACGAATTTTTTGGCTAAAAATTGGCAACGCCTCATTATGACACATATTGCGGAAAAGGAACATCGGGGCGTTTTAATCGGTGCTCCGGTTACAGATATACATTTCACTTTAATCGCCGGAAAAGCACATTTGAAGCATACAGAAGGCGGAGATTTCAGGCAGGCAACTTATCGTGCCGTACGCCAGGGACTAAAGAAAGCACAAAGTGTGTTGCTGGAACCTTACTATGATTTTGTGTTGGAAATTGACGGAGAACTGGTTGGTCGTGCCATGACGGATTTAATTCAGAGAAATGCACAGATTAGTGCACCGGAAACCGTTGGAACAAAGAGTAGAATCACTGGTTATGCACCGGTTTCCACCATTGGAGATTACCAGATCTATCTGAATGAATATTCCCATGGAACAGGAACTATTACATTAAAATATAAAGGATATGCTCCTTGTCATAATCAGGAAGAACTGATAGAACAGTTTGGTTATGATAGTGAAAGTGATATGAGAAATCCTACCGGTTCTGTTTTCTGTAGCCATGGGGCTGGCTTTTATGTTCCGTGGGATGAAGTGGAACAGCATATGCATGTCAAAACTGATTTACGATCTAATGAATCATTTGATGTGGTTCCGGAAACTGTCATGCAGAAAAAGGAATCGTCTATGAAAGATGCATATGCTTTTGACCGCGAGTTAATGGAAATCTTTGAGCAAACATTCGGTCCGATTAAAAGAAAGTCGGTAAATCAGAAACGATCAAAAACCTATTCAACACCAAAGAAGTCGACTTCCAGAAAGACAGGAACAATTCTTCCGGAGTGTTTGCTGGTTGATGGATACAACATTATTTATGCCTGGGAGGAACTGAAAATCTTAGCAGGAGAAAATGTAGATTCAGCAAGAGATAAGCTCTTAGATATGTTATCCAACTATCAGGGGTATACCGAAAAAACGGTTATTGCAGTTTTTGATGCCTATAATGTGAAACGACATAAGGAGACCATTTATCGTCACCAGAATGTATACGTTGTTTTTACAAAAGAAGCTGAGACAGCAGATTTATATATTGCAAAAACAACGCATCAGCTGGCAAATAAATACAGAGTTACAGTGGCAACTTCGGATGCCTTGGAACAATTAATTATAATGGGACACGGGGCTCTTCGAATGTCTGCAATGAACTTTTATGAAGAATATTGCAGGGTAGAGCAAGAAATATTAAACCATTTGGAAAATGGCAATCCGCTAAAAAGTCAGTTGAAACTACCGGATACGGATAATTGATATTTTTTTAACCAGTAATTAATCTGTAGTAAATAAGCAAGCATTTGTGGGCCGGCCATTAATTGTCCATACCAAGGCTTTCCATAGTCTTTTACCGCGAAAATGAATTTTCGGGTTGCATCCAAATCCAATATGTCACAGATTGGAGAATGATTTTCCAATTCTTTTAATAACATACTTCCAAGCATTTGCTCATATCCCGGATCGTAGGTTTTGGGATATGGGCTTTTTTTTCGAAATAAAATTTCTGGCGGCAGGTATTTTTTTCCGCATTTAACCAATAAACTTTTCGGTTGCCCTCGATGACATTTGAAAGACCATGGAATATTAAATACATACTCAAGAATTCGGTAATCAGCATAAGGAACCCTTGCTTCTAATCCCGAATACATGCTACAACGATCCATTCGATGCAGCAAGGTCATCATAAACCATCGAATGTTTAGCCAAAAGATTTTACGTCGATTTGCTTCGAGAATTGACTCACTTTCAATCATAGGACATTCGCTGACAGATTCTTTATATTTGTTTTGCACATAGTCTTCTAATGAGAGCCTCTCAATAAAATCCTTGCGGAAAAGCATTGTTCGTGTGGTTAAATCCCCGGACCATGGAAACGTAGTGGTGTGTAGCATTTTTTCCTGATGAAACCAAGGGTAACCTCCAAAGATTTCATCGGCACATTCTCCGGTTAAAGTAACTCTGCAATCTTTTGACACGATTTTGCAGAAATAAAGCATGGAAGCTTCCACATCTGCCATACATGGATAATCTCTGGCGTCTACACACTGGTACAGGCAATCAATTTGGTTTTGATTATTGCAATATAAATACTGATGATTGGTTCCCAGGTGCTTTACCATGAGATCGACATAAGGTCGGTCCTGGGTGGATTGAAATGTGTTGGATTTAAAATTCACATCGTTATCAATGAAGTCAAAGGAAAAAGTAGACAATGTCTTTTCGCCCATATTCTTTGCAACAATTGCTGTTATCAGGCTAGAATCCAAACCGCCGGATAGAAAGGTGCAAATTGGAATGTCTGAAACCATTTGTCGGTGAATACTATCCTCAATTAAATAGGAACAATGGTCCACTGTTGTTTCGTAATCTTCCTGATGCTCTATGCCTTTTAATTTCCAATAACAGGAATCTTTTAAATTTTCTCCGCTAATCTCCAAATAATGTCCCGGGAGTACCTCATAAATATCTTGAAAAACTCCATTTCCCAAAGTGTGTGCCGGTCCAAGGCCGATGATTTCACACCAGGATTCACGGTTTAGTTTCGAGGGAATGCCAAAGGCAAAGATTCCTTTGATTTCAGAAGCAAAGACAAGCAGATTATTCTGATAGTAATAAAATAAAGGTTTTACCCCGATGTGATCCCGACATAATATTATTTTTTCATTTTCATAAATAGCAAATGCAAAAATGCCATTAAATTCATTAAATATTCTTGGACCAAATACAAGATAACAGTAGAGCAGTACTTCTGTATCGCTACTGGTTTCGTAGTGAATGGAAAAGGGGAGCAGTCGATATTTTAACTCTTGTACATTATATAATTCTCCATTGTAAACAATGGTAGCAGTTCTTCCGTGAAAACTTCGTGTCATTGGTTGAGAACCACCGGATACGTCACGAATTGATAACCGTGTATGAGCGAGACCGCAATGGTCTGTCAAAAAATAATCTTCCGCATCCGGACCTCGGTGACGTAAAGTTTTCTTCATAAACTGTATTTTTTCTAAATATTCAGAGGCTTTGTATTGTGGATGGTAAAATCCGGAAATACCACACATAGAAACTCCTATAACATTGATATTTATTGATATGCATTTAAGGAATGAAAAATACGTTTTTAGAATGAAATATGTGGACTTTTAATTACCGGTTGAATCTGTTTGCCTGAAAATGCCATTTCGATAGTATCTCCGATCAAGTTCATATGAGCAATCATAGAGTTGGGTTTTGTGACATAATTGTCCTGACCAAAGGGAACGAAATAGATATTTTTTGTATTTAATAAGATTCCAATATTTTTCAGATTCATTCCTAACGCGTCGTTTGTACTTAAGAATATGACCAGAGGCCGGTTGTTTCTTAAATGTGCTTTTGCAGCCATGAGAACGGGGGTATCGGAAATTCCGTTTGCAAGCTTTGAAAGTGTGTTTCCGGTACATGGGGCAATGATTAATAAATCCAATAGTCCTTTGGGCCCAATCGGCTCTGCACCGGGAATTGTTGTAATGGGAGGTTTATGACTGATTTCCTCAGCTCTTTTTAAATAATCCTGACATTTTCCAAATCGACTGTCTGTGGTGGATGCATGGTTTGAAAAGATTGTTGTGATGTTGGCACCCGTTTCGGATAATGTCTGTATCTGCTGAAAAATATTCTGATAAGTGCAAAATGATCCGGTCAATCCGATTCCGATGTTCTTTCCGGAAAAATCATGTTTCATTTATTGGTTCCTTTCTAAATTTGATATGATTGTTTTTGCGATGATTTCCCCGGCAGATTTTGAAGCATATTTTCCAGGTATTCCGGGGCATGTATAAAAGGATAAGTCATGTTCTGTTGCCAAACCTTGATCCAGCCCATAAGGGTAAGAAGCAATTTCATACAAAAAACAGTTTTTTTTGATAATTTCATAATGAAAATCCGACAACACCTTTTTAGGAACCGTATTAATTATGAGGTCGCAATCCGGTAGAAAATCATTGAAATCCGATGATAATATCGTTTTATAACTGAAAGAAGAAGCACGGGCATTGTTTCCAGGTGTGTGATCGTAAATTATAAGTTCACAATGAAATGCTTCTAATAACTTTGCGATATTCATGCCACATCTTCCAAAACCAATCAAAAGAATTTTTTTATTGCGTAATGAAAAATCCGTATCAATGATTATTTTTCCGATTAAGCCTTCTGCGGTTAGGTAGGCATTGTTCCAGACAAAAAGTGGGTCTTCCAGATAGTCTGTAAATGAAATATTTCTTTGATTCAGTTTGGTTCTGATTGCTGGTGTGATTCCACCTCCAAAAAGCAGTTGGCCCGGTTTTAATAAATCCAGGAAAGTATCAATTGGAAAAGCAGAATGGAAATCACAATTTAAATATTCACTCATTTTAATGATAGGAATCCCGCAAACAACAATGTCCAAATGATTAAAATCCATATTAGATATTATTTTTGAGGAATATCCCTTTTGATTCAAAATCTTATTTGCATAGATTTGACGCTGGTCTACTGATAATAATCCGATTTCTTTCATAAGCACCTCCATACTTTAAAGTATTCATTGATTGGAAAAAGGTTCGAAAACCAAAGGGAAATTTGAAGGCAAAATCCATCTTCTTCTCAAGAAAATGTTACCGGTAAAATTATTGTTGTGAAATCCGGATAAAAAATGATATAATTAGGAAAATTGTGTATCGGAGGAAGATTAAAATGTTAAAAAAAATTAGCGTATCATGTTTGATGCTTCTGACATCTGTTATTCTTTTTAACGGAACTGTTAAGGCGGAAACATACTATTCACCATCGGATATTGAAGGGATTTATATTACGTCAGATACTTCAATGAATACGTTGCAGAAAGAGTATGTTCCTGCAAAGATTGAAGTGGTGAAAAAAGATGGGACAGTCGAAATATCAGATAATGCGGGTCAGGTAAAACTACGTGGTAATTCTACATCTAAAGCGAAGAAGAAGCCGTTCAAAATCAAGTTTAGCTCGAAGCAGAGTGTGCTTGGTATGGATAAGGGGAAAAAATGGAATTTATTGGCCAATGCATTTGATAAGACGATGCTTCGTAATAAATTAGGACTGGAACTGGCTACAGATTCCGAATTGCAATACATAAGTCAAAGTGCTTATGTGGATGTTTATTACAATGATGTATTACAGGGAAATTATTTGATTACGGAACCGGTTGAAGCAGGAACCAATCAGGTGGATATCGAGGAAACTGAAACATCAGAGGATTTTATGATTGAGTTGGAAAGGGAACGTTACGAATCCGATGTGACTTATACCTATACCAAAAGCGGAATGCGTTTTGCTATAAATGTTCCGGAAGTACCTTCGTTAACTCAGACTAATAAAATCAGTTCCTTTATAGGTAAAGTAGATGATGCGATTA
>JAILRZ010000135.1 GCA_024697845.1 Eubacterium sp.
CTTAGTAAATAAAAAGAGAGAATATCGACCTCGTGCTTGCACGAAAGGTCGGTATTCTCTCTTTTTATTTGCGTGAGCATTCAGCGAATGCTCGCGCGCAGATGGAGCGAAGCTCCAGATGCTAAGTCGTTTAAGTGGCAATTCATAAATCATTCGCGCGTGAGCATTCAGCGAATGCTCGCGCGCAGATGGAGCGAAGCTCCAGATGCCGAGTCGTTTAATAAATAATTTGACAGGTTTGTGAAGGTAATACTTCACAAATCTTTTTTTTGTGATTTGAAAAGAAATAAAGAAGAAAGAGGTTTATATATAACTTTCAGGGTATATAAATATAACCTAATTTGTATTTTTCAAACGATAAAAAAGAAGGTATATTTGAAGTAATAAATAATCGGAAAGTTAAAAGTGAATAAGGAGGAAATGATGAAAAGAACAGTTAGAAACTTTTGGAGTTTGTTTATGGCAATGATTTTAGTGATTTCGGGAGTGCAGTATCAGCCAACAACAGTAACTGCGGCATCCGGAACAAACGTAATCAACATTGCCAGTGCCAATGCAAAAAATTATGTATTTTTAACTTCTAATGCAAATAATGACACGGAAGGATTTTTAACCATTGATAACGGCTTTGGTTCTATCAATTGTATGAATGAAAGTCTGACAAATGGAAACAATCTTTTAGGAAAAACTGCTACGACAGCAGAAGCAGCAATCTATGTAAATTTAAGAGACGATTATGATATTTCCAGTGCATTGTTGTATCAGGGTTCAACCAATGCAAATTATGCAGATTCTTATTGTAAATCTTTTTCAGTTTATTATTCCACACAGGAAGTAAACAGTACCAATCAAGGAAATATTCCGTGGAATCTGGCCGGAACCTGTACCAATGGAACTATCTATTCCGGAGCTCAGATTAATACAGCAACGGACATCAGCTCAACCGGTGACGCAGTTTCATTTAACGGTACTTACACGGCAAGAAGTGTAAAGGTGGTATTTGATAAAGATTCCTGTATGGGAACAACGAAAAGTGGTTCGGTAAGTGTATTGTCTTTCCAGGTATTTGGGACAGCACACCAGACACAGCAGGAAACACAGCAGTCCGGTGGAGAAAATGTAACAACTCCATCTTATAGCGGAACAGTAAAGGTTCTCTTTATCGGAAATTCATTTATGTATTATAACACTTGCTGGAATATGTTTAAGGATATTGCGGCACTTCACGGAAGAAGCGTAAAGGTTACCGCAGCAACCAACGGTGGACAAAATCTTAGTTATCAGGCAACAGCAGATAATGTATTAAATGCAATTAATGCAGATGTTTATGATATCGTAATTCTTCAGGATAAAGTAGGAAGCAACTTCCAGAAAAGTGTATTATTACAGGGATGTGAAGACATCATTCCAAAAATCAGAGCAAAAAGCCCGAATGCGAGATTAGCTTTTTATGAACCGTGGCCTACAAAGGATCAGATTAGTTCCAAGATGGCTTATTTTACAGAAAGTTACATTGAAGCAGCAAATAAATATAATGCTTATTTGGCTCCGGCAGGAGAAGGTTTTTATGATTTATATGTAAATAACGGTTTGGATTATTACTGTAGTGACAACCGCCATCCACAGCCTTTGGGAACCTTTAATTCAGCATCAACCATTTATTATGCATTGTTCCCAAATGACCCATATTACACATATTCAGAAAGTCAGCACAGTTCATTAAACACAGTGATTAATAACAATGTTGCATACACCAGTGAAGGACAATTAAGTAGTTATAATATGGATACATTAAATAAGATTAACGCATATGCATATAAATATACCCATGCAGTTATTCCGGCAGTAAATGGGACAGGAACCTATACCTCTGTAGCAAACGGCGGACATGTGGCAGATCCAACAGGTGGGGAACAGCCAACAGTCCAGCCGGGAGATAACGATCAGACATTATATGGATCATATACAACGGATCTTGCACAGGGCAAACAGGGATATGCAAGTTCAAATGACAGAAATCAGTCTACACCAACGCCGACAACTGTTGGAAACCTGACGGATGGAAATGATACATCCTTTATCGTAACCCATAAATCTGACGCAAATCCATGGTTTGCAGTAGACCTTGGAAGTGTTCAGGATATTAATAAAGTAAATGTAGTACCTGGTGGAACCGGAGATTACACAGCTTCTTATCCGGTCGATTATGAGATTCAGGTGGCATCGGAGGTGATTGGAGTGTCCGGTGCAGGCAATGTAGCAAATTTGACATGGAAGACCGTTGCAACTGTAAACGGTGGAACTTTAAATGCGAAGGCAACTACATTCCCACGTCAACAGGCACGTTGGGTACGAGTAAAAGTAAATAGTGCAAGTGCAAGCACCTGCTCGTTGATGGAATTGTATGTATACCAGACAAATCCTGCAACAACAATTGAAAATAATAATGAAGATGATGACACAATGGATGTATTATTCATTGGAAATTCAATGACTTACTACAACAATCTCGCTAAAGTGGTAAAAGGAATTGCAGGATTAAAAGGTCATACTATCAACACAACAGCAGCAACCAACGGCGGACAGAATCTGATTTATCAGTCTACCGCAAGCAATGTAGTATCAGCGGTTCAAAATGGAAAGTATGATGTTGTGGTATTACAGGATATTGTTGGTGGTTTTGATGCAGATAAATTACAGCAGGGTGCAGAAGCGATGGTTGCTGTAGTGAAACAGTATCAGCCGGATGCACAAATTATTTTCTACGAGCCTTGGCCAACAAAGGACACCCTTACAGGAAACAATGGTTTACTTCCGTATTTCACAAACAATTATATTAAGACAGCAAAGTCATTGAACGCGAAGCTTGCACCGGCAGGAGAAGCATTTTACGAATTGTATCATGATTACAATCTGGATTTCTATTGTGCAGATAATAAACACCCACAGCCATTGGGAACATTAACTTCTGCTGCAACAATCTACTATACATTGTTTAGCGACGAAGCAAGTGGTTCCTTTAGCTCTGGAGATCAGAACGCATTGGATAGTTTGATTAATTCAAACGTTGCATATACAGACGAAGGAAAACTGGATTCTTACTCCTTGGAAACGATGAATCTGATTTTCTCATTAGGTTATAAGTATGCAAGAGCCGTGGAAGGGGCAGTAAAAGGAACCGGTACCTATACTTCCGTTGGTGGAAGCTATGTAGATTTGGATGCTGAAATTAATCCAAATAATTTGCCGGCAGTACAGGGAATGGTTGTTGATAGTTCAGTATTCTCAAACAACAACCTGGCACTTCATTGTACTGCAACCGCATCTTCAACGCTTCAGAGTGCAGCGAATGCAGTAGATGGTTCAACAGGTAGCCGATGGGAATCTGAATTTGCAGATGGTCAGTGGATTTCCGTTGACCTGGGAAGCAAGAAAGCATTTAACTCGGTTGGATTTATCTGGGAAGGTGCTTATGCAGCAAAATATTACATTCAGATTTCAGATGATGCACAGAATTGGACTACTGTTTCCCATATTACGGCATCTTCCAATAAGACAGTAAAAATTGATTTGGGACAAACCTATTCTGCAAGATATGTCAGAATGTTTGGAACAAAGCGTGGAACACAGTATGGATTATCAATTTATGAAATGGCTGTTTGGAATGACTCTGCAGAACAGGAAACGACGATAGCAGAAACTACTACGGAAGAGATTACAACTGAAACACCGGTTTCTACAACGAATGATATTAAAGTTGTAGGATACCAGATTAGTTCCAGTGTGGAAGATCAAAACGGAAATCCGGGTGGTGTTCGAATCGTAGGACAGGTGGAACCTACAATCAATAATAAAAAGGTTGAGCATTGGGGATTGGTTTATTCATTAACAGAATATAACGGTACTGTCAATGCAGTGCAGGAATCTGATATGACTATTGATTCCGAGAATCATTTTGTGGCAGCATATCAGGCAGGAGAACGTGGAACATTACATACGATTATGGGGGACTCTCAGACAGCTACATATTATGCAATGACCATGACATTTGGCGGTTCTTCCAGTCCTGTATTACAGGCAAAATACAAAGTTCGTGCCTTTGCACAGTTAGAAGATGGCTCTATTGTATATAGTTCCATCGAACAGTACAGTATTGATCGAATTGCAGATATTTTATACAGAAGCTGCAAGATGCCAACCGTATCAGGACATACTTTCCTGTATACAAATATTTTAAAGAAAATCGATCCTTCTTATAAGGAGGTAGATTATAACTGGGGAACCGTTGTTGTTCCAGCCAGTGACATGAAATAAATTTCCTTTCTAAAACAATTGTGTTCTACAATAGTGGAGCGCAATTGTTTTTCTTTGTGCTATAATTGCACTAAAAGTGGTGAAAATAAATTGATTTTTTTGAAATAAAAATCAATTTGAATCCGTTTAAATATATAGAAAGAG
>JAILRZ010000193.1 GCA_024697845.1 Eubacterium sp.
TTCCAATGTATCTAAAATGTTCATAAGTTACCTCCGAATATCCCGTCCAGGACTAGTTTAATGATGCAATAGGAACACCAGCTTCAAAGGAATCCCCAACAGCAACCGAAATGCTTGCCACTGTTCCATCTTCCGGAGCAACTACAGAGTTTTCCATCTTCATTGCTTCGAATACAAGAATGGTATCACCCTTCTTTACTGCATCTCCAACATTTGCATTAATTGCTAATACTTTACCAGGCATTGGAGCTGTTACTTTAATGCTTCCTTCATTTCCACTAGTGGCTGGTGCCTTAGCAGCTGGTGCTTTTGCAGCAGGTGCAGCAGCTTTCACCGGTACACTAGGTGTGCTTCCTGTTTCTTCTACAGTAACATCATAAGTATTTCCATTTACTGTAATTGTATAACTTTTCATGTTCTTATCCTCCTAAAACATTTGAATCTTTTATCTTCTCTTAATTGAACGAACCACAAAACTATCTGTGGATTTCTGTTCACTGGCAGCAATTGCAGCTGCGATTACAGCAATCAGTTCCGTATCAGAAACAGTATCTGTAACTTCTTCTGTAACCTGTTTTGTTTCCTGTGGAATGGAATCATTCGTCTTCACTTTCTTTGTTTCTTTCTTGGAAAGTTTTTCTGAAATTACCGGAATCAATTTAAAGCAAGAAATAATCAAGCTCATGAAAATTAAAACAGCAAATACAGTTCCCATTCCCATCAGGGTATTGGCACCGGCCTGCTTCATATTTTCAGCCAATGTCGGTTTTTTATTGTTTTTCTTTTCTTTCTTTACATCCTTACGATCCACAATGGAAACATTGTTCTGTACCGTTCCAATATGTTCGTAACATGCTAATTCGAGTTCAATTGTGACTGTTCCTTTTTCCAACGGTAAATCGTAAACAATGTTTGCGATTTCATCATCTCGTTCTAGAACTTCAATATTTTTTGTATCAATCAGTCCCTGTTCTTTATCTTTAAAAAGAACTTTTCCCATTTCCTTACTTTTCAATTCCTGAAAAGTATCCAGAACACCTTCATAACCATTCATATTCTGAATCTGTTTTTCAACCTCTGCATATTCAGCTTCAGAGCATTCAAACAACATTGCAAAAACCTGAGCCGACTGAGTAACATGCTGATTCACATCACTTTCCTTCAAGCGACCTTTCATATAGGTTTTTTCTTCCTGTTGCTGCATCTGGCCCAAATCAACATTTCCGCCATCTGCATATACTTCTTCCGCATTCACAGGCATAGAAACCAAGGAAACTCCAACAAGAACTAAGGCAATACAAAGTAAATAACGTAATCTATTGAAAACTTTCATTTCCTCACCTCTCCTAAACTGTTCCGTGTTTCTTACCCGGTCTTTCTTCAAACTTTGTAAATAACATTTCAAAGGCACCAATGACATATTTTCTTGTATCAACCGGTTCAATAATGCTATCTACATATCCTCTGGATGCAGTTGCTTCCACACTGTTCTGAAGGTTTTCATATTCAGCAGTCTTAGTAGCAAAATCAACATCCTGTCCGTCGTATATTATTTTAACAGCCGCTGTTGCATCCATCATTCCAATCTTAGCACTTGGCCAAGCATAAACGATATCCGCACCGATTGTCTTGCTGTTCATTGCAACATAAGAGCTTCCAAAAGCCTTACCTACAATCACATTAACCTTTGGCACTGTAGCATTTGCAAAGGCATATACTAATTTTGCTGTACTCTTTGCAACTTTTGCTTCCTGGCATTTTGTGGTTGCAAAACCATCAATATTGGTCAATGTTAAAATGGAAATATCAAAAGCATCACAGAATTCAACAAACTTTGCTGCCTTTTCACATCCCTTGTATGTTAACTTTGCATCGAATTCAGCTGTAACATTCATTTCATCATCATAGACTTTTGTTCTGTTGGCAACAACACCAACGGTAGCTCCATCTAATTTGATAAATCCGGTAAACATTTCCGGTGCATAAGCTTTCTTTACTTCAACAACGAATCCCTCATCGGAAAGAATACGCATAGCCACTGCAGTGTCTTCAATCTGTGTATCAATTCCTTCTACAGAACGATTTAAATCATCCTGCATATCCATATCAATAACTTCTCCTGATTCATTGTCTGATGGAAGAATTCCAATCAAATCACGGATTCCTGATATGACTTCTGCTTCTGTTCCAACGAAATCAACATTTCCTGCTTCTTCGCTCTGGAATTTTGCCGATGCAGTATCACAAACCTCTTTGCGATTTTCATCAATTGCATTTGGTGAATTTACAAACAATTCAGCATTTTCGCTTTCCATAAAAGTAAAATCAGACATTCCAGCAACAACACTTAAACCGCCACCACATTTTCCAAAAATAGCAGAAATCTGTGGAATCACACCAGAAGCCATAGCCTGCTTATGGTAAATACGTCCAAAAGCATTCAGTCCATCATCGGATTCCTGAAGTCGAAGTCCTGCACTATCAATCAGACCAATCACAGGCGCTCCTGTCTTCATTGCCATGTTGTAAATGTTCAAAATTTTCTTTGCATGCATTTCGCCAACAGAACCACCCAATACTGATGAATCCTGGCTGTATACATACACTAACTGTCCGTCAATCAAACCATAACCGGTAACAACTCCGTCAGATGGTGTATCAACGTCCTTAAGATTGAAATCTGTACTTCTCGCTTTCACAAAAGCGCCGATTTCAACAAAACTGTTATCATCAAGAAGCATATC
>JAILRZ010000021.1 GCA_024697845.1 Eubacterium sp.
ATTAAGGAAGCGACTAATGCGTAAGTGATTGTCAGCGCAAACGGAATTAAAATCTGACTTACCACACCATTGACAAACACCATCGGAATAAATACACAAATTGTTGTTAATGTTGATGCCACAATCGGTGCCGCTACCTGCTTCGCGCCCTGGACGGCTGCCCTTGCAGGAGATATTCCTTTATTTCGCAATCGGTAAACATTTTCCACCACAACGATAGAGTTATCTACCAACATACCAATACCAATACACAAACCGGATAATGACATCATATTCAAAGTCATTCCGGAGAAATACATAATAACAATTGCAAACAGCAAACTAAATGGAATACTGAATGCTACAATAATTGTCGGTTTGAAGTCCTTCAAGAATAACACAAGGACAAGAATCGCCAAAGCTGCTCCAAATAAAATACTGCTCACAAGACTTTCAATCATTTGGCTGATATATCTTGCCTGATCCATAATTGGAGTAACTTCCAATCCTTTGTTCTGCTCTTCCATTTCTTCGAAAGCATCCTTCAAGTTATCGGAAACTTCACTGGTATTTGCTGTACTTGATTTGTAAATGGAAAGAAGAACTGCCTCTTTTCCATTCATCTTTGCATAGCTTTCACCGGCATTGTCGATCTTTGTAATCTTCGCCACATCTGACAAACGAATTGTTCCGATTCCCTTAATTTTTGTAAGAACCATATCATTCAGTTCTTTTTCGGTAGTATAGTTTTCTCCTACCTTTACAAGCCACTGCTTTCCTTCCTTATCTTTGATATATCCGGCTGGCATCGCAAGGTTCTGAGACGTAATAATCCCTGACAAAGTTTCCAGGCTTAATAGTTTTTCAATATTTGCATTTTCAATGGCCGCTTTCTTGGAATCCTCCAACTTCTTCTTTCCATCTTCCAATTCTTTGGAAGCATTTTCAATCTGAGTAATCCCTGCTGCCATCTGCGCCTGCCCGGAACCAAATCCTGCTGCTGCATCAATTGCTCCTGAGAACAACTTTTCCTGAGATTCATCCAAAGTTCCCATCTTGGATCCCATCTGCTTCACAACCATTTCAGCCGCTTTGATTTCTGTATTCAGATTTGCCAGTTCGGTATCAATCTGTGGTAATCGAACCTTCACTACATTGTGAAGCTGTTCCACATTTTCCACCGTCAGTTGCTTTGCCTGGTCTGCAGGTGCAGACTTTTTCATAAAGTCAATCACCTTCTGAAGATTTTTCTTGTCCTTTAAGCCTTCTTCAACACTTCCCGGAATTGTAATTCCCATGGCAGATGCCATTGCACCAGCCTGTTCTTTCAACTGCGCAAACGCAGAATCCATCTGATTATAAGCATCTTCAATTTTTGCATCTTCATAGATTTTCTTTTCCGCCTGCAACGCTGCCTGACTTGCTTTTAAACTGTTTAAAGATGATTCATAGGCAGCCTTTGTAGCCTGGGCTTTGGAAATCTGAACGTATCCTTTTGCCAACTTTCCTGAAGTATCACTTTGGGTATTCTTCAGTTTATTCTGCTGACCTTCCAAATCTCCCTTGGCTTTCTTCAAGTCCGCTTCCGCATCGTCAATTTTTTTCTGTGCTTCTTCCAACTTATCATTTGTCTGGAACAAAATTTTATCATTGATCTTGTCGATTTTCTTCTTACTTAATCGAATTTCAACAGAATCTTCAACAGTACCTGATGCCGAAACGCTGGCAACCCCTTCCTGACGTTCCACATTTGGAAGCATGGTATCCTGAACAAATTTTGTAATCTCTTTAATATCTTTTCCATCGTATTCTACACTGGCATACATGGTAGCCAACATATCCATACCGATTTCCATTACATTCGGTTTTCCACAATCTTCCGGCAATTCAGCAGTTTCCAACGCCTGTGTAATACGAACCAACGCCGCATTCATATCCGTATCGTCGGCAAACACCAGCATAACCATGCTGTAGTTTTCGGAAGAGGTACTCTGGATTTTTTCCACACCGCTGACAGTTCCCAGCTTATTTTCCAGAACTTCCGTAACATCTTTCTCAATTTTTTCCGGGCTTGCTCCCGGTTCCGTTGTTACAACCAGCATATATGGCAAATCCATATGTGGCAGTAAGTCCGTCTGCATATTGGAAAGGCTGACGCCACCAATCAGCATAACAACAATTACTGCAACAATGATGATAAATGGTTTTTTTACACAAAATTTAGTCATTGTTCATCTCCCATCTCACAAAATATTTCAATCTAATTTTCCTCTACATTCTTCTCATTATACTTTCTTTTCCTTGTGGGTTCAACTAGTATTTTCAACTACATTTTTTTATAAAAAAAGAATTATTGTACAAAACCGACAATAATTCTTTCTATCCTATTTCTTCTTTTCGTTTTCTAAGATTGGTTGAAATCTTTCTACCTCTTTTTTAATCACACCACTAAGAACCACTAAACTAATTAAATTTGGAATCGCCATCAGATAATTGGCAATATCCGAGAAATTCCACACCACATCCAGCGCAGTCGTTGCCCCTACAAATACAATACACGCAAAAAAGATTCGATAAACCATATGATAACGATCCGTTCCTAAAATATATTCAATCGCCTTTTCTCCATTATACTCCCAACCAAGAATTGTTGAAAATGCAAAGAACGAAATGCCAATGGTTACAAGAATCTTTCCTCCACTTCCTAAAGCACTGGAAAAAGCTGCGATTGTCAGAGGTGCTCCTTTAATCAGTTCCCCACTGGAATCTGTCATTCCCAAAACTCCGGACGATGCAATGCAAAGTCCAGTAATGGTACATACAACAATCGTGTCCCAAAACGTTCCCGTCATATTAATGTATCCCTGCTTTACCGGTTCTTTGGTCGTAACTGCTGCTGCTGTAATTGCAGCTGAACCCAAACCTGCTTCATTGGAGAAAATTCCACGTGCCACACCAAAACGCATAGCTCTTGTCATCGATGCAACAATCGTTCCTAACACCCCTCCGGTGACAGATTGCGGCTGAAATGCCATTTTTAATATCATCCATGTCCCGGACGGAACATTTTTGTAATTTATAACAATCACTAACAGTCCTGCAAGAATATAAAACACTGCCATCACCGGTACAATCACGGAAGCGACTTTGGAAATCGTTTGAATTCCTCCAAAGATAATCATCAAAGTCAATACTGACAGCACCACCGCTACTGCCTCCACCGGAATGTTAAAAGTATTGTTCATTGCTGAAGAAATGGAATTCGCCTGAGTCATATTTCCAATCCCCAATGATGCCATCACTGCGAAAATGGCGAAAGCCATTCCCAATGCCGCACCAACCTTTTTATTTTGAAATCCATTTTTCATGGTATACATCGGTCCACCGGCCATTTCGCCATCTTCGTTTTTTTCTCGATATTTAATTGCAAGCATACACTCACTAAACTTCGAAGACAGTCCGAGAAAAGCAGACACCCACATCCAAACTAAAGCTCCGGGGCCACCGGACACCATTGCCGTAGCAACACCTACAATATTTCCGGTTCCAATCGTCGCAGCCAAAGCAGTCGTCAATGCGGCAAATGGAGAGACATCTCCCTCTCCCTCCGTTTTCTTTCTTGCTTCTTTACTCAATGTACTTTTAATTGCATAGCAAAGATTTCTCTGAGGGCGAAACTTTAACTTAACAGTCAGGAAAATTCCAACACCCAAAATCAGGACCATCATCACCTGCCCCAACTGCTCATCTACGACTTCCAATAACTTTGCAATATCCATTTTTGTTCATCCTTCCATCAAATCGGAAAAGAGAGCAGCCGTCCTAACGCAACCACTCTCTCGTCCCTTTTTATTTTCTATTTAAATCGTTCAATAGTTCTTCTATCAGCGCCTTGGCCGTTTTTGATTTCTGACGTACAAACACCATCACTGCAAACAGCACAAGTGTCACAATCCCACATAAAATCATATTATCCTGTTGGTTCTGATATGCAGACCAGATAAACCGAACCACGATCAAAAGGATTGCCACGAACACCAATGTGTAAAGATAAAAGCCGTAGGTGAATTTTCCCTGCAAGAATGTTCCGTTTTCTTTCGGCACAAATTTGCCACGAAAGCTTACCGGAATATCCGCCTCTCCATTTTTAAAAGCTTCTGGTTTCAAAAAAATTTGAATCCGGTGAGAATCTGAGATGACCTGAAGGTTCTTCTTTTCCGCTTTTGCCTGAAGCACTTTGGTTAATGAACTTTCTTCCTGATTGTACTCAAACTGCTTCATTATCTACTTGCTCTAAACATCAGATCTTCCCATCTTCTGTCTACTTCCTTCTGATATTTTTCAATCAGATGTTCATTTTCCGGTTTGAATAAATGTTTGAATCGTCCCTGAGTCTTCAGGAATTCTTCAATCGGCAATGGATTCTTTGGTTCATAGTTTACAATCCATTTTCCTTCAACCACTTCGAACAACTGCCAGTATCTTGTTTCCACAGCGAGACGACAGATTTCCATAATATCATCTGTTTTGTACTTCCATCCGGTAGGACATGGAGCCATGATATTTAAGAATGCAGGTCCATCTGTGTAGATGGCGCGTTCTGCCTTTGTATGTAAATCTTTCATTCCTTTGAAGAATGTTGTCTGTGCAACATAAGGGATATCATGAGCTGCTAATACTGCTGCAAGGTCCTTACGATACTGTTCTTTACCAACGCTCTGACTTCCAACCGGTGTTGTAGTTGTATCTGCATACATCGGTGTTGCTGAAGAACGCTGTGTACCGGTATTCATGTAAGCACCGTTATCATAACATACGTATGTATAATTGGTTCCTCGTTCCATTGCTCCTGATAAAGACTGGATACCGATATCATAAGTACCACCATCTCCACCGAATACAATAAAGCGATAATCTTCATTCACTTTTCCTTTACGCTTCATTGCTGCATAAGCACCTGCCACACCACTCATTGTTGAGCTGGCATTTTCAAAAGCACTATGAATGTAGCTGTCTTCCCATGCTACATATGGATACTGGAATGAAGATACATTCAAACATCCTGTCGCACAACCGATAACTGCCTTATCTTCCGGCTTTAATCCACGAAGAACGTTTCTTGCTGCGATTGTTGCACCACAACCCGCACACATTCTGTGACCTGGAGCAAAACGTTCCGGCTGGTTCATTACTTCCTTAAAATTATAACCCATCTTAGTTTTCCTCCTTTGATCTTAATCCCATATATCTGTAAGTTTCTCCGGTTTCACCGGTTTTATCAATTTCCTTCAATGTTTCATAAACACCAATCATATCTTCTACGCGGACATCTCTACCACCAATACCATACATGATGTTGATTGTCTTTGCAGTACATCCTGCAGAGTACATTGCCTGCATTGTTTCTGCTCCAACCGGACCTCCGTTTGTAGAGAAAGCTTCGCTTCGATCCATTACTGCTACTGCTTTACAATTCTTTAAAGCAGCCCCGATTTCTTTTCCAGGGAATGGACGGAAGGAACGAATCTTCACAAGACCTACCTTTTCTCCATTGGCTCTCATCTGGTCAATGGCATCCTTTGTAGTTCCTGCTGCAGAACCGATAATTACTACAGCGTATTCTGCATCTTCCATTTTATATTCTTCAATCAGTCCGTACTTACGTCCTGAAATCTTTTCAAAATCTTTTGCTACATCAAGAATTACCTGCTTTGCATTTTCCATTGCATGGGCCTGTGCTTTTCTTGATTCCATATAGTAATCAGATACTGCGTATGGTCCAACAGCAAATGTTTCTTCCGGATTTAAGAGATATTCTTTTGCTTCTCTTTCTCCAACGAATTCCTTGACTGTCAAATCATCCAACAATTCCATATCATTTACCGCATGACTGGTAATGAAACCATCCTGACAAATCATGATTGGAAGCATAACATCTGCATTTTCAGCAATGTTAAATGCCATTACCATATTGTCATAAGCTTCTTGATTGTTTTCTGCATAAAGCTGAATCCATCCGGAATCTCTTGCTCCCATTGTATCGGAGTGGTCACAGTTAATATTTAACGGACCGGTTAACGCTCTACATACAGCTGCCAAAGCAACCGGCAATCTACTGGATGCTGCAACACCTAATACTTCCCACATAAAAGCAAGACCTGCAGAGGATGTTGCTGTTAATGCTCTGGCACCGGCTGCAGACGCCCCCATTGCTGCAGACATAGAACTATGTTCACTTTCAACAGTAATGAATTCCGTATCAACCAATCCGTTTGCCACGTAATTTGAAAAATACTGTGGAATTTCAGTAGATGGTGTGATTGGGAATGCCGGGAAAACATCCGGATTAATCTGACGAAGTGCTGTAGCAACGGCTTCGTTTCCTGATAAAAGTACTCTCTTAGGCATTGCTCTTCACCTCCATCTTTAACGCTCCGAAAGGACATGCCTTCACGCAGATTCCACATCCTTTACAATGATCATAATCAATATCCTGTCTCTTATAATCCTTTACCGGGATTGCACTGTCCGGACAAACCGGCACACACAATAAACACTGTTTACATTTTTCTTCATCCACTACAGGAGCTACGTTGGTCCAGTCTCCGGTAATGAAGTGTTTGGTTGTTCCACAACCTACAATTGTATTTCCTCTTGTCACATCCTGCCAGGCAACATCCTGACCAAGTTTTGTGATATCTGACTTTGCCATTTATTTTACCTCCCTTAATGCTGTTCTTAGTGCTTCCATATTTCCTTCAACCACTTCCGGCTTCTTAGCAAATTTATGTTTGAATGATCCTTCCATTTCTCTTAAGAAAGTTTCATCATCAATTACACCGGTAACTTTTACAATGGCTGCAAGCATTGGGGAGTTCGGGAAATTCTTACCCAAGGTATCCATTGCAATCTGTCTTGCATCTACGGAATAAACTTTTCCCTTATATCCATTTAAATGTGGAATGATTTCTTCCTTGCTCTTTGCAGTGTTAATTAAAATCGCTCCATCTTCTCTTAATCCCTTTGTAACGTCAACACACTCTAGCAATGTTTCATCGACAACCACTACAAACTGCGGGTCATAAATATTGGAATGTACACGAATCGGTGTATCACTGATTCTGTCATACGCAGTAATTGGTGCCCCCATTCTCTCCGGACCATATTCCGGAAAACCCTGTGCATTCTTTCCTGTTTTAAATGCCACTTCAGCTAAAAGCAATGCTGCTGTTTTGGCTCCCTGGCCTCCACGACCATGCCATCTGATCTCAAGAGTATTGTTCATAACTTTCATCCTTCTTTCTCATATTTGAGTCTCGCGCTTCGGACTCTATGAATAGTCATCTCTAAACGTGCGTAACTATTATTATATCGAAAGGAGAATTGATTTTCAAGTAAAATCACCGAAACCGCTACGCTTACACAAAAAGAACAGGGCCAACGCCCTGCTCCTATGAAGAAATTATTTTAGTTGTTTCCTTCGTCATTTTGCTTTAACAATCATCGTCATCCCAATCACCATGATGATGCCTTCCTTTATGTCGATGCCATCCTTCATCGTCATCCCAGTCATCATCACAATCATCGCCTTCATCACAATCCCATTCATCATCGTCGTCATCATCGTCGTCGCCATCATAGTTGCAATCGCCATCATATGTATAATGATCTAAAATGGTTCCGGTCTTCCCATCAACCGTATAACAATATTGAATACTTCCACCGTTTTTAAATGTTAAATGATATTTTCCATCTGAAAAATATTGAGATGTGAATGTTACACCCTTACGATTGATTCTGGACGCATTTAAAGCAATGCTCTTCGCCTTATCCATTCCAATGCAACCTTTCTCTGATTTTGTTTCTGTCTGTGCAATTGTCTCGTTGAAAGAATCCTTGTGTTGCTTTCCAGAACCGGAGTATTCCTTATGTTCCTTCACCTTATGTTTCTTCGCCTTCTTTTTTTCGGTACTTTCCTCTTTGGCATTTTCTTTTTGGGCTTTGTCCTTCTCTTGATTCTTTTCTTCTGTCTTGTTTTCCTTCTTGGTTTCAGTCCTTTTATTTGTTTCATCAGCTGCTTTTTCATTCATTGCGTACCGGGATGACTCGCTTTGCTTTGCTTGTTTTGTTGTACATGCAGTTAACGAACACATCACAATGACAAGCATCAAACCCATCACTGTTCTTCTACTTTTACCCACTTTTTTCATATCCATTTCCTCCTAGCCCGTTCTTCTAATTAATTTAGAAACACTATAAACGCCACGCCGTTCTATTTTTACTCTTGATATGCTTTCATGGATGCTTCCATTTCTTTATACCACTTCTCAAAAGCATTTTTGCTCGTATCATCTATGTTTTCATTTTCGATTATTACCTGTGGCATAATTTTAGGGAAAAACCCTTCGTCCCATAAGTTCCACTTAGGAGCTTTGTAGTAAATTTTTGTTACAGACTTTGGAATGACTAATTTTTCCAAAGCGCTATTAGTGCAAAAATAAAAATCGTCGCCAAAATACCTAGGATTATAAATATAATAAAGATTTAATGAAGTAGCCTTGTTGCACACAGTAAACTCTTTTACATTCGGTGCAGCAACAAGTAAGAAATCTTTTTTCTGATATACTGCGCCATCAATACTTACATATTTTTTATCTTTCTTGGACACTACATATTTTTCTGTATCAAAAAATTTTAATATATCAACGTTAATGCTAGTCTTAAAAGTTGTCTTTTTTACCTTGTCAGCTATTCTCCATTTGCCATCCTCTGTCAGCTTTATTGTTTTAAGATTTCCCGGAGTTTTTATTTCTTTTAGGTTTGGACATTTGCAAAAAGCACCATCCTCTATTAATTTAACTGTGTTAGGAATATTCACTTTGCGCAAATCTGTACCATAAAACGCCATTTCACCTATAGTTTTTAGACCATTATTTAATTTCACATTTTTTAATCTTTTGCATCCCCAAAAAGCGGACATTTCTATGTTTTTTAACTTTTTATCAAACTTAACCACTGAAAGTTTTTTACATTCGCAAAAAGCCGCTACTTTAATATCTGTTACCTTCTTACCCAACGTGACTTTTTTTAAATTTTTGCATTTTTCAAAAACCTCATCTCCAAGAACAGTCACCTCATTACCTACTACTACTTTCTTTACCTTTTTGTTCCCTTTGTACTTTTTACTTTTGAAGGTACCACTTCCTGTAATCTTTACAGTTCCATTTTTGAATGTTGTCTTAGTTTTCGCCTCTACTGCGTTGCTTCCAACAATAGCCATCATTCCCAATACCATTACAAACGTCATCATTATTTTTTTCATAGTAATCTCCTTTCAAAGTTGAATATTCTTCAACCGCTTTGGTTTCTATACCTTATAAACGCAAGTAAATATCATTTTATTTCATTTACTGAAAAATTTTTCAAAAAAATTAGTATCCCCGAATTGAAAAGCTGTTCTCCGGAACCACATCCAAACTTTTCACACTAAGATCTTCAATCCAGATGTACCGTTGTTTTTCCAGTTGAAGAATCATTTGGTCAATGTCTGCTTCTGTCCCCTGCACTTCCATCTCTACTCTGCCATCATAGCAGTTGCGTACCCATCCGGTGAGTCCCAGCGACTGTGCAATGTAATATGCTTTGTAGCGAAAACCTACTCCCTGCACTCTCCCCGAAAAGAAAATGTGTTTTCTGACTTTATCCATAACCTAACCCCTTTGTTTTTTCTTCATTATAACGTAAAGAAATCCGGAGCCACAAGCCCCGGATTATATCTTTTAGATGTTTTCATACTCAACCTTAGAGTTTTGTTCATAGGTATCCAAATCGATTGAATAGATTCCGTAGTTCGGTACTACTACATGGAAATAATGGTCAATGTAAAGTCCGCGAATACTTTCGCCTTCTGCCCATCCCACATCCTTTATCTTTATATCTGCAATACACTCAAATTCATTATTCTTATATTGATATAAAAGATAATGATATCCTTCCATCTCTTCTTTATAATGGTAGTTCCATTCACTCAATACAAATCCGATATAATTCTTTTCCGTATCAATCAGCAAAGACTTATAATCCCTCAATGATGGTGCATCATATTCGCTACGATCATTTTCCCCAATCACCAGTTTTGTTTTCTGTTTCGCCTTATTCGCTGAAATATCGTACATTTCCAATTTCATTTTACTATAACCTTCTATTTGTTCTTCTCCCAAGCCAAAGAGCAGGTTGTCATCATAAAAATGGAGATAACTGGAGTATCCCGGCATTTCCAGTGCATCCATTATTTTCGGATGCTTCATATCTGTGAAGTCCACGGTAAACAATGGATCTGTCTCTTCAAAAGTAACAAAATATCCATAATCTCCACGGTAACGTGCCGAATATAAATCTTCTCCTTTTGCCAGTCCGTCCACGGATGCAACTTTCTTTAATGTTTCATCCAGCACAACTACACTGGTGGATACTTCCCCACCATATCCACTCCAATCATACTGCTCGAAATAGGAATATAATAATTTATTCTTTTTATCATAGTATTTATTTTCATAACCGGAATAAACTTCTTCGTTTTTCTCTACAACAAATCTCAGATATCCGTCCTTTTCATCAAAGAACAAATTGTCCAGCGCTCGTCCTTCGGTTTCCGTTTCCGCCACAAATTCCAGACGACCTTCTGTGCAATGATATTTCACAATATTAACAACCTGAATGAGTTTTTCAGTTTTTCCTATTCTCTTTTTGCGAATATCTTTTCTTCGAAGTAGCGGATGTTTATATTTCAGATAATCATAAACGTAATCTTCCACAACTGCATTTGAGAAATCATCATCAGAAGATTTTTTCTTCTCTGCTTTTACTTCAATTCTCTTTTCTGTATTATTGATTACATAGAGGTTTTCATTGCTGGCATAAATCTGATTGGAATCTCCCATAATAGACTTGGATTTTTTAAAGTCATTGCTGTCAGTCAAATCAAGCACTGTAACCACGGTAAATCCAGTGGCGTGCACACCTTCCGGGACATAAATACAATCTATCGGTTCACACTTACGATTTATTGTCGGCAGATATTTCGTTTTATCTTTTTCCTCTATATTATAATCATAAATTCTTCGATTAGATATCGTATAAAGATATTTTCCTTTTAAACGAGACGATACATAATTTCCATCCTGAGTATTTGTGCTAATCAACTTAGGCGTTTCAGGCGTTGATACATCATAGGTAAAAATCACCGTATGACTCTCGTAATTGGATGCCCGAACACCTTCGTATTTTGGGAACATACCAGACGGAGTTCCAACAATAACCAATGTATTTTCGTAAAGATACATTCCCCATTTACTATCACTATGTCCTGCAAAAAATTGTGGAATATAGATTTTGGAAATTGTTTTTGTTACTGTTCCATTCACTTGAGATATGGTAAAGCATCCCCCTTTTGTTTCATTAGAGTTCTCCTCTCCCAAATGAAATGTGTAAATATATTTTCCGTTTGTTTTTACAATATCATCTTCATCCACATTTTCTGTCTGAACGTTGGTTTTACTGTAGGAAGATTCGTCATCATCTGTGACTTTGTTTTCCTTTTGCAAACCTGATTTTTCGCTTTTCGGAGCAATTCCTTCAATATTATTACTTCCGACAGCTTCATCTTCTATGCTGTACTCCGGGCGGTGTCTTTCCTCCCTCTGCATCTCCAAATGTGCTTTTTCTAAAGCGTCATAAACCTCATCATAAGAAGATGCCACATGTATTTTTTCCTCTGTGCCGGGTTGTTTTTTTGCAACTGTTTCCATCTTATCATTATGAAGATAATCTATTCGGTTCATCTCAGCGAAAATTCCAGCAGATACAATTGCCACAAATATCGCAGCCACTGCACCGTATCGTGATATTTTCTTCCAGTTTCTCTTCGGCGATGATTTTTCCAAAAGTTCTTCAAAACTTTGATGCTTTGGCACTTCCAGTTCATCGCTGTTTCTTTTGATTTCTTCTGCTATTTTTAAGTTTTCTTCATTAATATCCTTTTGAAAGTTTTTATTCATAGCGACTACCCTCCATTTCGTTTTTCATTCTTTTTAAACTCCGATTCAATCTGGAACGAACTGAGGATGCATTCATTGACAGGATTTCTCCCACTTCCCTGCTGGAACGCCCTTCAATTACACACAGGGAAATAATCAATCGGTCAATTGGTTTTATAGTTGCCAACGTCTCAAGAATTTCCTGCTGTGTTAAGGTTTTCTCACTAAAATCCTCACTGGCCATTTCCACTTCCTCTATGTCTTTTGCTAGTGGATTTGCAACGGTAAAGCTATTATAATGATACCTAAATTTTCTTTTTGCCTTGTTGGATAGTATTTTCAAAATCCACGCTTCAAATTTGTCCACCACCTTTAGTTTTCCAATTCCCTTATAAGCATCCAACACCGTTTCACTGACAAGATCCTCTGCCTCAGAAGAATTTCCACACAAGTAGAATGCCATCTTATATAAATCCTGATATATTTCTTCATATAGATTTGAAAACGCCTCCTTGCTTCCTGAAATCGAAGCAACCAGATTTTCTTCTTTATATTTCATATGCATAACCTCTTTTTCGGTAGTAAAGCTTTAATACCTTCATAGATATAGTGTAGTATAAATTAAAAACTGTTGCATCAGATTATTTTTTTTGTGCAAAGGAATATATTTCTTTAAAAATCAACTCCTTTACCTTATGAATTACTATTTCTCATATATAGGGTAATCATTGCATGCAACTTGTTTTCAAATGTACCCTATGAGTCGCGATTTCTCATATATAGGGTAATCATTGTATGCAACTGAATTTTAATCGTACCTTATGAATCACTTTTCCGCAAAAATAGGGCAACTCACAAAAAAGGGAGTGCCCATATGGCACTCCCTAAAAATACATTTATTCAGTTACTTCTGATGTTTCTTCTGTTTCAACAACTTCCTCGGAAATTTCCAGTGTTTCTTCCTCAATGCTTTCTGCAAAAGTGAGTTCTTCTTCACTGTTTAATTCTGTTTCATCAATTGTATCTAACTTGACACCATTGTAACGCTTCATTCCTGTTCCGGCTGGGATTAACTTACCAATCAAAACGTTTTCCTTAATACCAAGGAGTGGATCAACCTTACCCTTGATTGCAGCATCTGTAAGGACTCTTGTTGTTTCCTGGAAGGATGCAGCTGAAAGGAATGAGTTGGTTGCAAGAGAGGACTTTGTGATACCCAGCATAATCTGTGTACCTTCTGCCAATTCCTTGCCTTCCTTCTCTAATTCTTCGTTTACTTCGTTGAAATCTAATACATCAACGGTTGTTCCCGGAAGGAATTCAGAATCTCCGGCAACGTCTACACGAATCTTCTTAAGCATCTGACGAACAATTACTTCGATATGTTTGTCATTGATGTCTACACCCTGAAGACGGTAAACTTTCTGTACTTCACGGATCATATAATCCTGTACTGCACGAAGTCCCTTAATACGAAGTAAGTCATGTGGATTGATACTACCTTCGGTAAGTTCATCACCGGCTTCGATCATTCCACCGTCTGTAATCTTCGGATTCATACGAGATCCATAAGGAATCAGGTATGCTTTTTCTTTTCCTTTTTCCGGTTTTGTTACAATAATTTCACTTTTCTTTTTGTTTTCTTTGATTTCAGTTCTTCCACCAAATTCTGCAAGAATCGCAAGTCCCTTAGGTTTTCTTGCTTCGAACAATTCTTCTACTCTAGGAAGACCCTGAGTAATATCGTCACCGGCTACACCACCAGTATGGAATGTTCTCATGGTAAGCTGTGTACCTGGTTCACCGATAGACTGAGCTGCGATAATACCAACTGCTTCACCAACCTGAACTCTCTGTCCTGTTGCCATGTTTGCACCGTAACATTTTGCACAAACACCGATGTGTGAACGACAAGTAAGAATTGTACGGATCTTAACCTTTTCAACACCAGTTGCAACAATTGCTGCTGCACGCTTTGGTGTAATCATATGGTTTGCTTTAACAATCATATTTCCATCTGCATCAAAAATGGATTCTGCAGCTGTTCTACCTGTAATTCTTTCTTCAAGAGTTTCAACCACTTCATTACCATTCATCAATGATTCAATTTCCATATATGAGATTGCATCTCTGTTTTCACAACAGTCAACATCACGGATAATTAAATCCTGTGATACGTCTACCAGACGTCTTGTCAGGTATCCTGAATCGGCTGTACGAAGGGCTGTATCGGAAAGACCTTTACGAGCACCATGGGCAGAGATGAAGTATTCCAAAACGTCAAGACCTTCACGGAAGTTTGACTTGATTGGCAATTCGATTGTTCTACCGGTTGTATCTGCCATCAAACCACGCATTCCGGCAAGCTGTTTAATCTGCTGGTTGGAACCACGGGCACCGGAATCGGCCATCATGTAGATGTTGTTATAGCGATCCAATCCGCTAAGCAGAGCGTCAGTTAATTCATCATCGGCTTTCTGCCATGTTCCAATTACTTCTCTATAACGTTCTTCGTCTGTCATAAATCCACGACGATAGTTCTTTGTAATCTTATCTACTGTTGCTTCTGCATCTGTAAGAATCTGTTTCTTAGATTCCGGAATTGTCATATCAGAAATAGATACGGTCATAGCAGCTCTTGTAGAGTACTTGTATCCCATTGCCTTAATGTCATCCAATACTTCAGCAGTCTTTGTAGCACCATGATTGTTGATTACTTTTTCAAGAATCTGCTTTAACTGTTTCTTTCCTACATGGAAATCAACTTCAAACTTCAGATAATCTTCATCAGTTTCTCTCTTAACAAATCCTAAATCCTGAGGAAGGATTTCATTGAAAAGACATCTACCTAATGTTGTATCAACGATTCCGCTTACTTCCACACCTTCTCCATTGAATGCAGTTCTATGCACACGAATCTTCTGGTGTAATGTAATATCTCCATTTTCGTAAGCTAAGATTGCCTGGTTTACAGAGCTGAAAGAATGTCCGAAAACATCCATTGGTTTACAAATAACTACTCTGTCTTCATCCTGGAATCTGATGTATGAATCTGTTGTAATATCACCGTTGTCAATTGCTGCAACGATTTCTTCTTCTTTTTCAAAGATCTTGTCATATGCCTGTGATGCAATTGCCTCATCCTTAGAATGATCTACCATTCTTTCCATTGTCAGATAGTAAATACCAAGGACCATATCCTGTGAAGGAACGGCTACCGGTGCACCATCAGAAGGCTTCAACAAGTTGTTTGGTGAAAGCAATAAGAATCTACATTCTGCCTGAGCTTCCACGGAAAGTGGAAGATGGACAGCCATCTGGTCACCGTCAAAGTCGGCATTGAAGGCTGTACATACCAATGGATGTAACTTAATCGCTTTACCTTCTACTAAGATTGGTTCGAAAGCCTGAATACCAAGTCTGTGAAGTGTCGGCGCACGGTTCAACATTACCGGATGTTCTTTGATTACATCTTCCAATACATCCCAAACTTCTGTTTCCAATCTTTCTACCATCTTCTTAGCGCTCTTGATATTGTGTGCAATACCCTTAGCAACTAATTCTTTCATTACGAATGGCTTGAACAATTCGATTGCCATTTCTTTTGGAAGACCACACTGGTAAATCTTAAGTTCCGGTCCTACAACGATAACGGAACGTCCTGAGTAGTCAACACGCTTACCAAGCAAGTTCTGACGAAAACGTCCCTGCTTACCTTTCAGCATGTCAGACAAGGACTTGAGTGCTCTGTTACCTGGTCCGGTTACCGCTCTACCACGTCTACCATTGTCAATCAATGCATCGACAGCTTCCTGAAGCATTCTCTTTTCAGTACGAACGATGATTTCAGGAGCGCCTAATTCTAACAATCTGTTCGAACGATTGTTTCTGTTGATAATTCTTCTGTATAAGTCATTCAAGTCAGATGTTGCAAATCTACCACCATCCAACTGAACCATCGGACGAAGATCCGGTGGAATGACAGGAATTACATCCATAATCATCCATTCCGGTCTGTTTCCTGAGCTTCTGAAAGCTTCAAATACTTCCAATCGCTTAACGAGCTTTGCTCTTTTCTGTCCTGTTGCTTCAAATAATTCTTCTTTTAATTCTTCTGCTTCTTTATCCAAGTCAATTGCCTGAAGTAATTCCTTGATGGATTCAGCACCCATACCTACACGGAACTTTCCTTCAAATTCATCATATGCTTCTCTGAATTCTTTTTCAGACAATACCTGCTTGTATTCCAATGTTGTATCCATCGGATCCAATACGATGTAAGAAGCAAAGTATAATACCTTTTCCAATACTCTTGGAGAGATATCTAAAATCAATCCCATTCTGGAAGGGATTCCCTTAAAATACCAGATGTGTGATACCGGTGTTGCAAGTTCAACGCTACCCATACGTTCTCTACGTACGCTTGCCTTTGTTACTTCTACACCACAACGATCACAGACAACGCCTTTATATCTGATTTTCTTATATTTTCCACAATGACATTCCCAGTCTTTGCTTGGTCCGAAAATCTTTTCACAGAACAAACCGTCTTTTTCCGGTT
The DNA here is from genome assembly GCA_024697845.1 of Eubacterium sp. GTDB lineage: Bacteria > Bacillota > Clostridia > Lachnospirales > Lachnospiraceae > Eubacterium_G. The sequence continues at coordinate 16,576 of JAILRZ010000021.1, forward strand.
TTAAAGTTCTGTAGTTGATTGTTTCCGGCTTTGTAACTTCACCACGAGACCATTCTCTGATCTTTTCCGGTGATGCAAGACCGATTTTAATCTTGTCAAATGAAACCTGTTCACTAACATTCATGTCTGCCATATCCAATCTCCCTTCTCAAATTATTCTTCCATTCCTGCATCGCTAACATCTACAGTCTGGAGTTCTTCGCCTACAAATTCCTGTGTCTGGAAGCCTGCCTGTTCAAACTCTCTGCTTCCTTCCTGGTTCTGACTAAAGTTCTTTTCGTTATTCAAAATTGAATTGAAGTTTGTATCACCATAGTCTGTGCTTTCCTTCAGTTCTACTTCTTCATCATTTTCATCTAAGACCTTAACGTCTAATGCCAATGACTGAAGTTCCTTAATCAATACCTTGAATGATTCAGGAATACCTGGCTGAGGGATGTTTTCACCCTTGATAATTGCTTCGTAAGTCTTCACACGTCCTGCAACGTCATCAGACTTCACTGTTAAGATTTCCTGCAATGTGTAAGATGCACCGTATGCTTCCAGTGCCCAAACTTCCATTTCTCCAAATCTCTGTCCACCGAACTGCGCTTTACCACCAAGTGGCTGCTGTGTTACGAGGGAGTAAGGACCTGTTGAACGAGCATGAATCTTATCATCTACTAAGTGGTGAAGTTTCAGGTAATGCATGAAACCGATTGTTACAGGATTATCGAAGTAATCACCTGTTCTACCGTCACGAAGTCTTACCTTACCATCTCTATGGATTGGAACACCTCTCCACTCATCTCTATGATCTAAGTTATTTCCTAAATATTCCATCACTTCAGGCTTTAATATATCTTTATACTTCGCCTGGAATTCATCCCATTCTGTATTTGCATAATCGTTGGCTAACTCTAATGTATCCATGATATCAATTTCGTTTGCGCCATCAAATACAGGTGTGGAAATGTTAAATCCTAATACCTTCGCAGCCAAGCTCAAGTGAATTTCAAGGACCTGACCGATATTCATACGTGAAGGTACACCTAATGGGTTCAATACGATATCCAGAGGACGTCCATTTGGTAAGAATGGCATATCTTCTACCGGAAGAACTCTGGAGACAACACCCTTGTTACCATGACGTCCGGCCATTTTATCACCTACAGAGATTTTTCTCTTCTGGGCAATGTAAATACGTACGGACTCATTTACTCCAGGTGGTAACTCGTCACCATTTTCTCTCTTGAACACTTTTGCATCCACGATGATACCTGATTCACCGTGTGGTACTTTCAAGGAAGTATCTCTTACTTCTCTTGCTTTTTCACCAAAGATTGCACGAAGTAATCTTTCTTCCGGAGTCAGTTCTGTTTCTCCCTTAGGAGTAACCTTACCTACTAAAATATCTCCGGCACGAACTTCCGCACCAATACGGATGATACCTCTTTCATCAAGATCTTTTCTTGCTTCATCACCGACACCCGGTACATCATTTGTGATTTCTTCAGGTCCCAGTTTTGTATCTCTGGCTTCTGTTTCATATTCTTCAATATGGATTGATGTATAAACATCATCCTGTACTAATCTTTCACTAAGAAGAACCGCATCCTCGTAGTTGTAACCTTCCCAAGTCATGAAACCGATTAATGGGTTCTTACCAAGAGCAATTTCACCGTTGGATGTAGATGCACCATCGGCAATTACTTCTCCGGCTTCTACATGATCACCCTTGAATACGATTGATCTCTGGTTATAACAGTTTGACTGGTTACTTCTCTGGAACTTCAGAAGCTTGTAAGTTTCCTTTTCTCCATTGTCATCATACTGTAATGTAATTTCTTCTGAAGAAGAACGAATAACTGTTCCGGCTTTCTTCGCAACAACGCAGACACCAGAGTCTACTGCTGCTTTTGTTTCCATACCGGTACCAACAACAGGTGCTTCAGTTGTCATCAATGGAACAGCCTGACGCTGCATGTTGGATCCCATAAGAGCACGGTTCGCATCGTCGTTCTGCAAGAAAGGAATCATGGCTGTAGCCACGGAGAATACCATTCTTGGCGATACGTCCATTAAGTCAATTCGTTTCTTATCAAACTGTGATGTTTCTTCTCTAAAACGTCCGGATACGTTATTGTTTACAAAGTATCCATTTTCATCTAAAGGCTCATTCGCCTGTGCTACTGTGTAGTTATCTTCTTCATCTGCTGTCAGATAAACAACTTCATCTGTTACACGTGGGTTTGCAGGGTCACTCTTATCAACAACACGGTATGGAGCTTCTACAAATCCATATTCATTTAATCTGGCGAATGATGCAAATGAGTTGATCAGACCGATATTTGGTCCTTCAGGTGTCTCAATCGGACACATTCTACCATAATGTGTATAGTGAACGTCTCGAACCTCGAATCCGGCACGGTCTCTTGAAAGACCACCCGGTCCTAACGCTGATAAACGTCTCTTATGTGTTAACTCACCCAATGGGTTATTCTGATCCATAAACTGTGACAACTGGGAACTTCCGAAGAATTCCTTAACAGCCGCAGTTACCGGTTTTATATTAATTAATGTCTGTGGAGATACGCCTTCCAAATCCTGTGTAGTCATTCTTTCACGAACAACTCTTTCCATTCTTGAAAGACCAATTCTGTACTGGTTCTGAAGCAATTCACCAACCGCACGGATACGTCTGTTTCCTAAGTGGTCAATGTCATCCTGAGTTCCAATACCATATTCAATGTTCATACAGTAGTTAATTGAAGCAAAGATATCTTCTTTTGTGATATGCTTTGGAATCAATTCATGAACATTTCTCTTAATTGCATCTTTTAATTCTTCTTCTGTTTCATTTTCAGCAAGAATTTCTGCTAAAACAGGATAATAAACATCTTCATTAATTCCTAATTCCTTGCAATCAAAGTCAACGTATGCAGCAATATCAACAGCCATATTGGAAAGAACCTTTTCATTCTTCACATCAGTCTGAATCATTACGAAAGGAACTGCATTGTTCTGAATTTCAATTGCTAATTCTTCACTAACAGTTGTTCCTGCTGTTGCTAAGATTTCACCCGTTGTAGGACTAACAACCTCTTCTGCCAATACATGACCTTTAATACGGTTCTTGAATGCTAACTTCTTGTTATATTTATAACGTCCTACTCTTGCAAGGTCATATCTTCTTGCATCAAAGAACATTCCTGCAACGATAGATTCCGCACTATCTACACTTAGAGGTTCACCCGGACGAATCTTCTTATAAAGTTCTAATAAACCTTCTTCGTAGTTCGTACTTGGGTCCTTTTCCAATGTAGCAGTCATTTTTGCTTCTTCACCAAAAAGTTCCTGAATTTCTGCGTTTGTTCCCACACCCAAAGCACGAATTAATACAGTAACCGGAACTTTTCTTGTACGGTCAACACGTACATAGAATACATCGTTAGAATCTGTTTCATATTCTAACCACGCACCACGGTTAGGAATAACCTGTGAAGTATATAATTCCTTACCTACTTTATCGTGAGCAATTACAAAATAGATACCAGGGGAACGAACCAACTGGCTAACGATAACTCGTTCTGCACCATTGATTACGAAAGTACCTGTTTCTGTCATCAACGGCAAATCACCCATGAAAATATCATGTTCAGCAAATTCACCGGTCTCCTTATTGTGAAGACGAACTTTCACTTTTAAAGGTGCTGCATAAGTTGCATCTCTGTCCTTACATTCTTCAATCGTATATTTCTTGTCTTCTTCACAAAGTCTGAAATCTACGAATTCAAGGCTTAAGTTCTGGCCATAATCTTCAATCGGAGAGATATCATCTAACACTTCTCTCAGACCTGTAGTCAGGAACCATTCATAAGAATCTCTCTGCACTTCAATGAGATTTGGCATATCCAGAACTTCATTCTGTCTTGCATAGCTCATACGGATGCCTTTTCCTGCTTTCACAGGAGTAATTCTGTTTTTCTCCATTGACATTACACTCCTCATCTTAATAATTTAAGTTAATTGCCGCTTTCCACTTAATTATGTTAAGTTTTGTACCGTTTTTACACTCTTTCCACCTGTCAAAAGGGCGCAAAAACCCCGTCATAACGGCAAATCAAAGTTTATTCTACCACTTTTGGCAATTCATGTCAAATATAAATCTTACATTCTACATTTTCCTCATCGTACAAGCAAAAAAGAGGCCGGATTCTTCCGACCTCTCCTTTTATCGATTCTACTTTGTCTTTTTCTTTTTTGCTTTTGACCATTTTGAAGTTACTACTGTTTTCCCAGACTTCTTATAGGTACAAATTCGAACAAAGTAAACTTTCTTTTTCTTCAGTCCTTTTATTTTCACTGAAGTCTTATTTGCTCCCTTGATGGTCTTTATCTTTGTTGTTTTCTTCTTAAACTTATTCGATGTGGAATACTGAATCTTATAACCGGTAACTCCCGAAACTTTCTTCCATTTTACCTTCAATGCTTTTTTCGCTGCTTTCACAGAAACCAGTTTTGTTGCTTTCAGCCCTTTCAGTTTTGCTATGGTTTCTTTTTTTGTTTTGCCACAAACACTACAGGTAAATGTTTTCACTCCTGTCTTCTATATGTTGTCATTATCCTTTGTTATCCTTCTCTGATTGGAAGTAATTACCCCTTGAGGACAAACTTTTTCCGTTCACTCTCTTACCTTATGTCATACATCTCTTTTCATCACTTTTCCACCATTGTTGCATTTTAAAAATGTTTCATTTCAAATATTTAACGCAAAAAATCCCCCACAATATTCCATTGAATACTGTGGGGGATTTAATTTTATTATTCAGTTCGAATTATTTAAGAGTAATAACTGCTCCAACTTCTTCTAACTGGCTCTTAAGAGCTTCAGCTTCTTCCTTAGAAGCAGCTTCTTTGATTACCTTAGGAGCTCCGTCAACTAATTCCTTAGCTTCCTTAAGACCTAATCCTGTAGCATCCTTAACTGCCTTGATAACCTTAACCTTCTGATCACCAACTTCTGTTAATTCAACGTCGAATTCTGTCTTTTCTTCAGCTCCGCCTGCTGCGTCTCCGCCTGCTGCTGCTACTACTACACCTGCTGCTGCA
>JAILRZ010000023.1 GCA_024697845.1 Eubacterium sp.
TTTCTTTTTCCAATAACCATAAGCAACTTGATTATGGAATTTTACCTTACTTATAGGAATCACTGTTCCTGCCGGTACCTTTCCTGCATAATTTTCTTTTGCATTGTTCGGCTTCTTTCTTAACCGCACCTGTGCTGTAGTAGTTACCTTTGCTTTATGCGCTACAACAAACATTTTCCATAATGCCTTATCAGTTACCATCTGCAAAGGACAGAGCTTTCCGGTCACATCGAAATGACGTCCAATATACTTAATTGATGGATACTTTTTCAGTATTTTTCTTCCTCTGGTGACTGCATTCGTTAATGTTGCATCAGAATGACTAATCTTTCCATCTCTAACAGTGTCGCACATTTCAATGTTGTAAGTGTTTGCATTATTCAATTTGCCTGCATATTTTCTTCCTTCTTTTGCATATACACTCTTCTGATCCTGGAAGTCTTTTCCCACAGAATACGGAACACGATTGGCAGGAACACTAATAGTGTAAGAATCATCATCAATGAATTCATTAGCGCTAGCATATACTGTGTTTTTTGCAAAATATTTTCCATTTGCTTCGTCTGTATCTCCATCATTCCCTGTGTTGTGATAAATCAGTCCCAGAAGCCTCTTTGTGCTTCTCTTTGGTCCATAATTCAAAACCCGTGATGGAATCTTATTCTTCTTCATTACTTCCACCTTCTCTCATATCTGCTTTGTCCTTTAATATATCGATACAGTTTGTTATCGCTGTTGGTATTGGCAATCCCATTAGCATTCCATTCTCCACGATGGATATTAATTCATTTGCCATAAAGCCTATGCATACCGCATCTTTAATGTAATGGGTACCTATCTCCACGTCCAGCCTGTAGCCAACTAGAACAAATACCATTATCATACTTTTTTTGCATAATCCTTTCCATCCCGCCCTACTGTCTAGGGCTCCTGTATCGCTTTTCTTTGATTTTTTAAAAACTCCTGCTACTGCCAATCCACTGATGTAATCTATGGACATAAAGATAAGTAATGTTGTCATTGCGCTTGTCCATCCTCCAAATAATCCTGTCACGATGCTTCCTGCAATCCCTGTGATTGTACAAACAATATCTTTCATCATCGTTCCTCCTATGCTTTAAACAGCGCTTCAAAAGAATCCACATCCGTAATCTCTTTTTCTGCCATAACTATGAATTTTACTTCTCCATACTGCTTATAATTATTAGGCGGTCCCTGTCGCAGTTCTTTCCATTCTTTGTAGCATCTAACTGCATCTAATGGATGTTCAAACTCTCTTTTGATTTTTTCGTTGGTCAATGTTCCTGCTTCGTTATAAGCTTTTGCTTCTACTCTGTAATCCTTCATAATTCTTTTCTCCTTTTCTTTTAGTTATTTGCATCCCCACACTACAACTCTCGTGCCGGCAAGGAAGTTAGCATTAGATGTTATTTTAATCTCATTAACTTCTGACATTAATGTGGCCATTGGTGCTCTACCGGTCCATATTCTATTCCATGTGTTTGAAGAACAGTTGTATATCTTCAATTCGACTGATGCTTCTCTAATTGCAGTTGGTTGAAGATATGGAATGCTTGACATTTCAAATTCATAGAGTGTATCTGCTGCTTTAGCAACATTTCCAAACACTTGATATGCGGTCGGACTGTTCATTCGATAGAATGACAGACTAGAATTATCAATCGACATTTGTCCTCTTATTTGAACTCTAATCTTCTTATAATCACCTCCGAAATTATACTCATTAAAATTCAACGCAATTCCGGTATCCGCTTGTAGCGTTTTATCCACTACCTTTTCCCATTCTCCACCATCTGCTCCAATCCAATCTCTAGCCGCCTTCTGTTCTGCTTCTGTTAATGTGATTGAATTATTTGTCACACCTTCTTTTACTGCTTTGGATAAATTAAATGGTGTAATTGACCGATATTTTGAGGTTTGGGCTTCAATCTCTGCATCACTCGCATATATTATTCCAATGATTCCTCCTTGAACATTTTTAATTCCGTATATACCATTTGATAGCTTAACAACTCCCCCTGTTTGGCCATTATTCTGTGCATAATCTGTATTGGTCACATAATTCGTTAGATCAATGCCATCAAGCTTAATCTTTAATTCATTTGTAAAATCATTCGTAGATAGTCCCTTTCCTGTTACTTTGTCAACCTTCTCATCTAATCCTTCGGTCAATTGGTCTTCTGACACAAGACCATTAACAAGATCAGAAACAGAAAATCGAATTTCACTTCCATTTTGTAGTGTTAAAACAACTTGCTTATTTTCGACATCATACAAACCACTAATAACAACACTTTCAAGTGGAAAATCAATAGATTTTTCATCCAATACTGTTCCATCCGAATTTTGAAGTGCTATTGTCATTACATAGTTTGTGGTATCAATTGAAAGCGCTAATTTGTTACCTGATGTAA
>JAILRZ010000051.1 GCA_024697845.1 Eubacterium sp.
ACGGTGTATTGACCGCAACAGATACATTAACATATAACGAAGACGAAATAAGACGTATTGCAATTAAAGCTTTTGATATTGCAATGAAACGTCGTAAGAATGTCATTAGTGTTGACAAGTCAAATGTTTTGGACTCTTCCAGACTTTGGGACAAAATTGTCAATGAAGTTGCAAAGGATTATCCGGAAGTAACATTGACACATATGCTTGTTGATAACTGTGCAATGCAGTTGGTAAAAGATCCGGCACAGTTTGACGTCGTTGTTACGGAAAACATGTTTGGTGATATTCTTTCAGACGAAGCAAGTATGGTAACCGGTTCTATCGGAATGTTATCATCTGCAAGCCTTCGTGAAGATAAATTTGGTCTGTACGAACCAAGTCATGGTGCAGCTCCGGATATTGCCGGACAGAATAAAGCAAATCCAATTGCTACGGTTCTCAGTGCAGCAATGATGCTTCGTTATTCCTTTGATTTGGACAAAGAAGCAGATGCAGTGGAAGCTGCAGTACAGAAGGTATTAGAAGATAATATTAGAACAATTGATATAATGTCAGAGGGCATGACCTTAGTAGGATGTAAGGAAATGGGTGATGCAATCTGTGAAAGAATCTAATGGAGGTAAAAATTATGAAAAGTGATGCAGTAAAAGCGGGTATCCAGCAGGCACCTCACCGTTCACTGTTCAATGCATTAGGCATGACAGAAGAAGAACTGGAAAAACCGTTAGTTGGTATTGTATGTTCCTATAACGAAATTGTACCGGGACATATGAATTTGGATAAGATTGCGCAGGCAGTTAAGATGGGGGTTGCCATGGCAGGCGGTACCCCAATTATGTTCCCTGCAATTGCTGTTTGTGACGGAATTGCAATGGGACATACAGGAATGAAATATTCCCTGGTAACAAGAGATTTGATTGCAGATAGTACAGAAGCGATGGCATTGGCCCATCAGTTTGATGCATTGGTTATGATTCCAAACTGTGACAAAAATGTACCGGGACTTTTGATGGCTGCAGCCAGAGTGAATGTTCCTACCGTATTTGTTTCCGGTGGACCAATGTTGGCTGGAAATGTTATGGGACAGAGAAGAAGTTTATCATCAATGTTTGAAGCGGTTGGTGCTCATGCAGCCGGAAATCTTACATTAGAACAAGTGAAGGAATTTGAAGCAAAGGTTTGTCCAACCTGTGGTTCATGTTCCGGAATGTATACAGCAAACTCTATGAACTGCTTAACAGAAGTTCTTGGTATGGGACTTCCTGGAAATGGAACAATTCCTGCAGTTTATTCTGAAAGAATTAAACTTGCAAAGCATGCAGGTATGGCTGTTATGGAAATGTATCGTAAAAACATTCGTCCTAGAGACATTATTACAAAGGAATCGATGCTTAATGCATTGACCATCGATATGGCTCTTGGATGTTCAACAAACAGTATGCTTCATTTGCCGGCAATTGCACATGAAATCGGATTTGATTTTGACATTGCATTTGCAAATGAAATCAGCGAAAAAACTCCAAACCTTTGTCATTTAGCTCCTGCTGGTCCAACTTATATGCAGGATCTGAATGAAGCAGGCGGTGTCTATGCTGTTATGAATGAAATCAGTAAGCTTGGTTTGTTGAATCTTGATTGTATGACTGTTACAGGAAAAACCGTTGGAGAAAATATTAAAGACTGCAAGAATAAAAATCCGGAAGTTATCAGACCGGTTGAAAATCCTTATACGAAGACCGGTGGTCTTGCTGTATTAAAGGGAAATCTTGCGCCGGACGGCTCTGTTGTAAAACGTTCCGCAGTGGCAGAATCCATGCTTGTTCATGAAGGACCGGCCAGAGTCTTTGAATGCGAAGAAGATGCAATTGCTGCAATTAAGGGTGGAAAAATCAATCCTGGCGATGTCGTTGTGATTCGTTATGAAGGACCTAAGGGTGGCCCTGGTATGAGAGAAATGTTAAATCCAACTTCTGCAATCGCAGGTATGGGACTGGGTGAAAGCGTAGCTTTAATTACAGACGGACGATTCTCAGGTGCATCCAGAGGAGCTTCTATTGGACACGTTTCACCGGAAGCAGCTGTAGGCGGACCAATTGCATTGGTAGAAGAAGGAGATCTTATTAAGATTAATATTCCTGAATATAGCTTAAATGTAGACATTTCCGAGGAAGAAATGGAAGCAAGAAAAGCAAAATGGCAGCCAAGAGAACCAAAGGTTACAACCGGTTACTTAGCTAGATATGCAGAAATGGTTACATCTGGAAACAGAGGAGCTATTTTAGAGATAAAAAAATAAAAGGTAAGGGAGAGATACTATGTTATTAAATGGTTCACAAATCGTAATTGAATGTTTAAAAGAACAGGGTGTTGATACAGTTTTCGGATACCCGGGTGGAACAATCTTAAATATTTACGATGAATTATATAATCATCGTGATGAAATTAATCATATTCTTGTTTCCCATGAACAGGGAGCTGCTCATGCAGCTGACGGATATGCACGTTCTACAGGAAAGGTTGGTGTATGTTTTGCAACTTCCGGCCCTGGTGCAACAAACTTAGTTACAGGTATTGCTACAGCATATATGGATTCCGTTCCATTGGTTGCAATCACAGCAAACGTTGCTAAATCCGGTTTGGGAAAAGATTCCTTCCAGGAAATTGATATTGTTGGTGTAACAATGCCAATTACAAAGCATAACTTTATCGTAAAAGAAATCAGTGATTTGGCTGATACAATGCGTAAAGCGTTCAAAATTGCTCAGACCGGTAGACCGGGTCCTGTGTTAATTGATATTACCAAGGATGTTACAGCAAACAAAATTGAATTTACGAACAAGGAAATCGCTCCGATTGAAAGAGTTTCTGAAACAATCGTTGAGGATGATGTAGATACAGTTGTTGAAATGATTAAAGCATCTAAAAAGCCATTCGTATTAGTTGGTGGTGGTGCTGTTATCTCTGAAGCACAGGATGAGGTTCGTAAATTTGTTTCTTTGGCAGATGCTCCTGTATGTGATACATTAATGGGTAAAGGTGCTGTAGAAGGAACGAATCCACTTTATACAGGTATGATTGGTATGCACGGAACTAAGACATCCAACTTCGGTGTTACTGAAAGTGATTTGGTAATTGTTGTTGGTGCAAGATTCAGTGACCGTGTAACTGGTAATGCAAGAAAGTTTGCAACCAATGCAAACATTATTCATATTGATGTAGATCCATCAGAAATCAACAAAAATGTTCATGCAGATGCAAGCATTATTGGAGATATCAAAGAAGTTCTTACAAGAGTGAATGCGAAGTTGGAACAGCAGAGTCATTCAGATTGGATTGAACACATTGACAGAATGAAAGAACAGTATCCACTTGCATTAGATAAGAGTTTCTTAAATGGACCATCAATCATCAATGCTTTATATGAAATTACGAATGGTGATGCTATTGTTACTACTGACGTAGGACAGCATGAGATGTGGGCAGCACAGTTCTATCAGTTCAAGGCACCTAGACAGTTAATCACTTCCGGTGGTCTTGGAACAATGGGTTATGGTGTTGGTGCTTGTATCGGTTCTAAGATGGGTAACAAGGATAAGGTTTGTGTAAACATTGCCGGAGATGGATGTTTCCGAATGAACATGAATGAAATTGCCACAGCAACAAGATATAACATTCCAATCATTCAGATTGTTATCAACAATAAGGTATTAGGAATGGTTCGTCAGTGGCAGACATTATTCTATGGAAAGAGATATTCCAACACCGTATTAGACGATGAAGTTGATTTTGTAAAAGTTTCTGAAGGACTTGGAGCAAAAGCTTATCGTGTTACTACCGTGAAAGAATTTGAAGACGCATTAAAGGATGCAATTGCATTAGATATTCCTTGCGTAATTGAATGTCAGATTGAAAAGGATGACAAGGTATTCCCTATGGTACCGGCAGGAACAGCAATTAGTGAAGCGTTCTCAGAAGAAGATTTAGCTGAAAGAGGATATGACTGCTAAAAAGCATCAGATCTTTAAATAATAAAAAGTACAATATTTAATTTTTAGGAGGAAAAAATAAAATGGCTAGAGTATACAATTTCTCAGCAGGTCCGGCAGTTTTACCGGAAGAAGTATTAAAAGAAGCGGCAGAAGAAATGCTTGATTACAAAGGATGTGGAATGAGCGTAATGGAAATGAGCCATCGTTCAAAGGCATTCCAGACAATTATCGATGAAGCAGAACAGGATTTAAGAGATTTAATGAATATTCCTGACAACTACAAGGTATTATTCCTTCAGGGTGGAGCTTCTCAGCAGTTCGCTGCAGTTCCTATGAACTTAAAGAAGAATGGAAAGGCTGCTTACATTGTTACAGGACAGTGGGCTAAGAAGGCTTCTCAGGAAGCTGCGAAGTACTTAGATGTTCAGGTTGTGGCATCTTCAGCTGACAAGACATTCTCATATATTCCAGATTGTAGCGATTTAGCAATCGATGATGATGTAGATTATGTATACATCTGTGAAAACAATACAATTTACGGAACAAAGTTCAAAGAACTTCCAAATACAAAAGGACACATTTTAGTTTCTGATGTTTCATCATGTTTCTTATCTGAACCTGTTGACGTTGAAAAATACGGCGTAATCTACGGTGGCGTTCAGAAGAACATCGGACCAGCAGGTGTTGTAATTGCAATCGTTAGAGAAGATTTGATTCCTGAATCAGTAGATGAATTTGTACCAACAATGCTTGCTTGGAAAACTCAGGCAGACGCAGGTTCTCTTTACAATACACCTCCATGTTATGGTATCTACATCTGTGGAAAAGTATTCAAATGGATCAAGAAAATGGGTGGTCTTCAGGCGATGAAAGAACACAATGAAAAGAAAGCTAAGATTCTTTACGATTTCTTAGATGAAAGCAAGTTATTCAAGGGTACTGTTGAAAAGAAAGATCGTTCATTAATGAATGTTCCTTTCGTAACAGGAAATGAAGAATTAGATGCGAAGTTTGTTGCTGAAGCAAAGGCTGCAGGTTTCGAAAACTTAAAGGGTCACAGAACAGTTGGTGGTATGAGAGCCAGCATTTACAATGCTATGCCAATCGAAGGTGTTCAGGCATTAGTTGACTTTATGAAGAAATTTGAAGAAGCAAACGCTTAAGAAAGAAGGGAATTAAAATGACAAAGGTAAATTGTTTAAATCCGATTTCTAATTTGGGAACAGATTTATTTAGTGATAATTATGAAATGACAGATAATTTTGCAGATGCTGATGTTGCATTAGTTCGTAGTGCATCTGTACATGATTTGGAATTACCGGACAGCTTAGTTGCAATCGCAAGAGCAGGTGCCGGTGTCAACAACATTCCATTGGACAAATGTGCTGAAAAAGGTATCGTTGTATTTAATACACCAGGTGCAAATGCTAATGGTGTAAAAGAATTAGTTCTTTGCGGAATGCTTCTTGCTTCCAGAGATATTATTGGTGGTAACAAATGGGTTGCTGATAATAAAGCAGATGAAAATATTGGAAAGACAATGGAAAAGGCAAAGAAAAACTTTGCAGGTACTGAGTTAAAAGGAAAGAAACTTGGTGTTATTGGTCTTGGAGCAATTGGTAGACTTGTTGCCAATATCGGTGTTTCCATGGGGATGGATGTTATCGGACATGACCCATTCCTTTCTGTTGAAGCAGCACTTGGATTAAAGAGAACAGTTCATCTTGTAAAATCAAGAGATGAAATCTTCAAAGAGTGTGATTTTATTTCTGTACACGTTCCATTGTTAGACGATACAAAGGGAATGATCAACAAAGATACTATTGCAGAAATGAAAGATGGCGTTATCATCTTAAACTTCGCCAGAGATCTTTTGGTTAACGATGATGATATGGCTGAAGCTCTTGCATCAGGAAAAGTTCGTAAGTATGTAACAGACTTCCCGAATGCAAAGACTGCAAATATGGAAGGTGTTATTGCAACACCACACCTTGGAGCATCTACAGAAGAATCCGAAGATAACTGTGCGGTTATGGCTGTTGAAGAAATTATGAACTTTATTGAAAACGGAAATATTATCAACTCTGTAAACTTCCCAAGAGCAGACCTTGGTGTTTGCGACAAAGCAGGAAGAGTTACTGTTGCTCATAAGAATATCCCTAGCATGATTGGTCAATTGACATCTGCAGTAGCAGAAGCAGGAATCAATGTTTCTGATATGGTTGACAAATCAAGAGGCGATTATGCTTACGCAATTTTAGATTTGGATGCTCCTGCAACAGACGAATTGGTTGAAAAAATCAAAGCTGTTGATGGTGTAATTAGAGTAAGAGTAGTAAAATAATTTACTTTCGATACAGAAAAAGGGTTGTCTCAGGATAGCCCTTTTTCTGTTTTGCTTGATTTGAGAAGTGTTTGAAGGAGGTATATATGTTAGGATTTCTTGTTGCTGAAGATGCAATCGAACAGATTGATAAGAATATTAGCCGTGTAACTGCTTTGTCAGATGATTTAATCGATAAGGCTATCAATTTTGGAATCAATCTTCTGATTGCGGCGATTATATTTTTTGTTGGAAAACTTGTATTAAAGGCAGTTCGTAAACTGATCAATAACATATTTTCGAAATCTAGTGTGGATGTAGGCGTTGTAAAGTTTGTGGATTCCATTGTTAAGGCTTTGGGATATATCATTATCATTATTGTAATCTGTGGGCAAATTGGAATTCAGACCACGTCGCTCATTACCTTACTTGGTACAGCCGGGGTATCCATTGGTCTGGCTCTTCAGGGAAGTCTTTCCAATTTTGCAGGTGGAATTCTGATTCTTGTGGGAAAACCATTTGTCGTTGGAAATTATATTAAAGCGGAAGACGTAGAAGGCGTTGTTACGAAGATTGATATTTTATATACCACATTACATACCGTAGATAATAAAATGGTGAAAATGCCTAATGGAACCTTGTCTAATAGCGTTGTTACCAATTATACTTTTGAGGGAAAACGTCGCTCTGATTTAGATGTTGGAATTCATTATGATGATGATATTAAGAAGGCGGTGGAAATTGCTACCCATGTAATGAATGAATGCCCATATGTCCTTCCGGAGGAAACCAATGCGGTAGTTGTTAAGGAACTGGCCGAAAGTGCGGTAATTCTTCAGATTCGTATGTGGTCCACTACAGAGAATTACTGGCCGGCAAGATTTTACTTGAATGAAAAAATCAAGGAAGCGTATGAACATAATGAAATTCATATTCCGTTTAATCAGTTGGATGTTCATGTTGTGAAAGCTTGATGGAATATTGACAATCGTCTTAGGCTTTGATAGCATAAGGACGTAATATTTTTAAAACGATTTTAAAGATGAGGAGAAAAGTTATGAGAAAATTAATTGCAATTGGGTTATCTTTAGTAATGGTACTTTCCTTAACAGCTTGTGGAAGCGCCGATAAGACAGCCGGAAAGAAAAGCGGAAAAACATTTACAGTTGGTTTTGATGCAGAATATCCTCCTTATGGATATATGGATGCTGAAAGTGGTGAGTATGTAGGTTTTGACTTGGAGCTTGCTGAAAAAGTATGTGAAATGGAAGGTTGGGAACTGGTAAAGAAACCAATCAACTGGGATACAAAAGACACAGAATTAAATTCAGGAAGCATTGATTGTATCTGGAACGGATTTACAATTAATGGAAGAGAAAAAGATTATCAGTGGTCTGATGCATACATTAATAATACACAGGTGGTTGTTGTATCTGAAAAATCAGGAATTAAGACTTTGGCAGATTTAAAGGACAAGACCGTTGGAGTACAGGCTGCCAGTGCTGCAGAATCTTTATTTGCAAAGGATGGTTCTCAGGAAGAACTTGGAAAGACCTTTAAGTCATTAAATCCATTTTCTGATTACAACACCGCATTTACAGAACTTCAATCAGGAAGTATTGATGCTTTGGCAATTGATGTAGGTGTTGCAAATTATCAGTTGAAGAACCGTGGTGAAGGATTTGTAATTGTAGAAGAAACATTAAATTCAGAACAGTATGGTATTGGATTTAAAAAGGGCAATAAAAAACTTTGCGATAAAGTTAATGAAGATGTGAAAAAACTTCATAAAGATGGAGTCGTAGAAGAATTGGCTAAGAAATATGATATTGACCCGACAATGATTTGTATTGGAGAATAACAGATGATTGGTTTATCAAATTTTTTAACGGCAACAGCGTTGCCGTTAAATGTAATTTTAGAGAGAATGGCAGATGGTATTTTTGAAAGTATTAAAATTTTCATGATTACCATTATCCTTTCAATGCCCCTTGGTTTGATTGTATCCTTTGGAAGAATGTCCAAAATTACGATTCTGCGCTGGATTGTAAATGCGTACATTTCCATTATGCGTGGAACTCCATTGATGTTACAGATTATTGCAATTTATTTTGGACCATATTATTTATTCGGAGTGTCTCTTAGCAATGATTATAAATTTACTGCAATTATTATTGCTTTTGTCGTGAACTATGCGGCCTATTTTGCAGAGATTTATCGCTCCGGAATTGAATCTATGCCGGTAGGACAATATGAAGCGGCAAAACTTTTAGGATATACAAAACTTCAGACTTTTACAAGAATTATATGGCCTCAGGTGATGAAGAGAATTTTACCATCAGTAACCAATGAGGTTATCTGTCTTGTAAAAGATACATCCTTGGCTTTTTCGGTTTCATACATCGAAATGTTTTCCATCGCAAAACAATTAGCTTCTTCAACAGCAAGCTTTACACCGTTGTTGGTAGCAGGCGTATTTTATTATGTTTTCAATGCGGTGGTAGCATTTGTAATGAGTTTGCTGGAAAAGAGATATAGTTACTACAAATAGGGAGGTTTTATGAGTAATACTGTTTTAAAGATGACAAATATCAGAAAGAATTTTGATGATTTGGAAGTATTAAAAGATATCTCCCTAAGTGTTGAAAAGGGAGAAGTGGTTTCCATTATTGGTCCTTCTGGTTCCGGAAAATCTACCTTGCTACGATGTGCAGTGGATTTAGAAACCATTGATGGTGGAGAAATTCTTTACAATGACCAGTACATGGCAAGAACAGATGATAATGGCGTTGTTCTTTATGCATCAAAAAAGGATATGAAAAAAATCCATGGTATGTATGGTCTTGTTTTTCAGAATTTTAATTTGTTTCCGCATTATTCCGTTTGGAAAAATGTGACGGAGGCTCCTTTAAAAATTCAGAAAAGGGATCCGAAAGAAGTAGAACAGCAGGCAATGGAACTTTTGGAAAAGATGGGCATTGCAGATAAGAAAGATGCCTATCCTTGTGAGTTGTCCGGAGGACAGCAACAGCGTGTTTCTATTGCAAGAGCATTGGCGTTGAATCCGGATATTCTCTTTTTTGATGAACCGACCTCTGCTTTGGATCCGGAACTTACCATTGAAATTTTGAAGGTTATTAAAGAACTGGCAAAGGAACACATGACCATGGTAATCGTTACCCATGAAATGCTTTTTGCAAGAGATGTATCTAGCAGAATTATTTTTATGGAAAATGGTTATATTGTAGATCAGGGAACGCCGGAAGAATTATTTAACTCTACAAATCAGAGAAC
>JAILRZ010000061.1 GCA_024697845.1 Eubacterium sp.
TTAAATCCCTTAATTTTTACAGTTTTCGGAATTATAGCATTTTTTCCTTTTTTCTTATTCTTGTAAGAAAGAAGGGTTACTTCTTTTTTCTTTGCTGAGAACTTTGTTACCTTGTAAGTAAATGAACCTGCGGATGCTTTCATTCCGACATGCGGAATCTGTTCTTTATAATCGTTATATGGTTCCTCATTTCCGCCTTCGTGATCATCCATATCATAGTCGATATGTGTTTTAATAACCTGTCCCTGCTTCTGACTGTCCACAGTATAAGTATAAACACCTTTGGAATCCGCTTTAACTGCCTTCCCATTCACAGTAAATCCTTTGATTTTAATGGATTCTTCCATTCCCTGCATCACTTTTACCGTAAGAACAATCTGATCGCCCGGAAGATATCCTCCTACACCTTCCAGATAAACCAATGGAAGTTCAGAGTCATCAACAACAGAAATCATTCCGTTCTTAACCGGAATAGAATAAACATATCCCAGGCTTTCTTCGTAGCTTGGCAAATAATCTTCTTCCTCTGAATATTCATAATTCGCTGTCTTCTTATTTTCTACAGATTCTTCTTCATCGTCGTCATCTTCCATATATTCCAAACCGGAAACGACATACAAACGATCCTTCCATGTGGTTGCAACCAATTCATCTCCCTTAATATCTGTATTTCCAAGAGCATATTCAGAAGCTGTAAACGCATCTTTGCTAACAGAATATATAAAGGTATCTCCTAAGCCTTCAACTTGTAAATCTGTATAAATAATTCCATCATCGACAAGTCCTGTTTGTGCAGTAAAAATTGAAAGAGTCTTTTTTTCTTTATCATCAATGCCATATTCATATTTGTATGGTTCTTTCACTTCTCCAAGAGTCGCATTGGAAACCGTCCAATCCTTTCCATTGAAAATCAGGTTTTTCGGTGCTTCCGACGTTCCATCATTTCCTAATGTCACAACCAGATTCTTTCCTACCTGCAGTGCTTTTCCAAAAGCACGATTCTGAGGCATTTCACCAGCTTTTTCAAATTTCTTTTCCTTTGCGTCGTAAGCATAAATCTGATTAGAAACTGTTCCATCGGAAACATTTAAACCACCCATCAGATAGAGTTTACCATTGAAAATACCAAGAATCATTCCATCGTAATCAATCAGTTCATCCGGTAAATCACATTCCACTTTCCATCCCTTTTCTAAATCATAGGAAATCAGGAATCTACTCTGGGAATAACCCAAATCAACATCAACAATCTGATACATAATTCCATTGGCTACTGAAATAAAGGATGCCTTATTAATTGCATAGTCTGCAACATTCTTGTATTCATCCCCAAACATATCAATGTCTATTTCTTCTGTTGTGGAATCTGTAAATACCAGTTTGCGAACCGGCTTTTCATCTTTGCCTTTTGTGTCTTCATACTGTGCTTTTTGAACCCTTCCTTTATAGTCCACATAGAACAGAGAGTTTCCATCAGATATCAGTTCTCCTCCTAACATGGAGAATTCCAAATAATTTTCTACAATGTCAAAAGATTTTCCTGCTGAAACAAAGAATGAAGTCTCATAATCATAACCTTCTTTGGATACTTTAATCTGAATTGTTTTGTTTTCAAAATCAGCACCATCAACGCTTGCAGTCTTCTCTTCAGAAGACACCACACCCTCTACTAATTCATTATTAATATAAATCTGAGAATTTTCCAGGAAGTTTCCTTTTATTTCAATTTTCTTAGTTTCCCTGTTATACTTAATTTTATCAACGAACATATATGGATTACTTGCATGAGACAAATCAAGTACACCACTGGTAGTCACCTGGTTCTTTAAGTTGTCAACCTTTCTGGTGGAGCCTAAAAGTCTTGCCTTTCTTTCCAATACACTTTCATCCGGATAAGCATCTGCAAGGTTCGCTACTGCAGCAGCAACAAAAGGTGTCGCCATTGAAGTACCATTATAAAAGTCATACTTGCCAAAGTCTTCACTCTTTGCATTGGCTCCGCTGACAGCAAAGTTATCAATATTAATGGTGTAATCTCCGTCAACATAAACATCTAAACAGAATGAAAATGCACGATCAGTTTCCTTGTTTTTCGGACATTCAATTGAAGAATAAAGAGTTCTCCAATAATTTCCTTGATCTACACCGGTATATCCAAAATTTCCTTCCTTCTCTTCGTCAACCTGTCCGTCATATATTCCGTCAGTAATATACAAGTCAGAAACTGTATTTGTCATATTCCCAAACCAGTCTTCATGTAATTCACCAACCGGTCCACTTGCCTTTAAACTGAACCCTGCATAAACGTCTGTAGAGCTTCCCGGTGCAGAATAAGGAATATCCAGATAATAACTTTCTCCCTCTTTTGCTCCTTTAATTGTCCACTGTAAAGATTTTCCATCTTCTTTTCCAAAGTTTTCCTGATTAGAAACTTCTACTTTGACCTCTGCATCTCCGGATTCTCCATTTAATCCTTTGAGACGAATTTGCGGTGAAAGATTATAGGTTTCGCCGTCGAAATCCTCATATTTTGAAATCAACGGACTGTCTTTTCCATAAAGAACCGGGTTGAAGCAATCATAACAAACTGTCGATAAAATATCTGCACCCGGAGCTGCTAAATCAACAGATTCTTTTCCATAATTTGAAAAAGCAGCTATTTCATCTTTTTCATTAGTCGCAGCTACGGAAACAATGTAATCACTTTCCGCACACCACGGATAATCAGGAAACTCATCATTATCCTTTCCATCATTGCCTGCAGCACATATCGTTAATGCGCCTTTTTCTCCGGTAAGATTAATCAGTTCTTTTAAAATATTTGTTTCTTCACCGTCAGCCCCCCCCCAGGAGTTGTTAATTGCAACAACATTTGTTCCCAATTGCTGTGCCTTATAAATATAATTGTACGCTCCAACGGCTTCCATGTCGAAACCATATCCATCTTCATCAAGGATTTTCAGTGCCATAATTTTCACATTAGAGCTCTGATTCACCCCCTGAATTCCTTTTCCATTTCCAGCATTTGCTTTCATAATTCCGGAAACATGGCTTCCATGTCCATTATCATCCAGTGGATCTCCGTCGGAATTAATAAAATCATATCCATGTTTTCCGGCAAGTTTTCTCTGGGAGTATGGATTGTTCCAGAGAACCTCCTGCAAGTCTTCATGATTATAATCAATTCCGGTATCTACAACTGCGATTACCTTTTCACCCTCAGAAGTTTCAGTAACTGCATCCGCATTCACATCCAACTCCGGCGTTCCTTTGTTTTGTCCGAAGTTGTCCAATCCCCACTGATAGTCCTTGTATGGATCCATATCCATTTTATGTATTTTATAGTTTGGTTCCGCATACAATACGTCTTTGGAATCCTTTAATTTTTTAATAATTTCCTCTGTTGTATCAGCATCAGACTTTACTAAAGCTACCGTTACAGAAGTATTGGTCTGTGTGCTTTTTGCATTAATCCCCTTGTTTTCAACCCTAATATCATCAAAATCATAGGTTCGAACAATTTTCAGGTTCTGTTCCTCAATACTTTTTGTCGTACTACTTGTACTTTTTGCATTCTTTTGGAACATTACTATCGCCTCATGCTCAGCATAGTTTTTTCCTTTTAATTTCTGTTCGACTTGTTGTTTTGTCCCCTTGTTTGTTGCTAAATTACCATAAACAGGCAGGCTGCTTCCTGCCACAGTCATTGCCATAGTAACTGTAACAATTTTTGCTGTTAATTTTTTCATATTCTCTTTCCTTTCAGTATTTAAATATATAACCGCCTAACGGTTACAATGATATCATATTTTTCACACGATTACAAAAA
The DNA here is from genome assembly GCA_024697845.1 of Eubacterium sp. Taxonomy (GTDB): domain Bacteria; phylum Bacillota; class Clostridia; order Lachnospirales; family Lachnospiraceae; genus Eubacterium_G. The sequence goes on from JAILRZ010000061.1 coordinate 3,830, forward strand.
GACTTTAACACAATGTATTAAAGTCTTTCTCTTATTACCGATTTACGCCTTCCCCAATTCTGGTGATTCCCACATATATTTGGGAAATTTTATACCACGTGGCAAAATCAATCACACCGGATACCGGCATATTAAAAATCTTTTGAAATTCTGTCACCGCTGCTTTTGTTTTTTCGCCAAAAATTCCATCTGCAGTAAGTCTTGGAATCGTTGTATAAACCTTTGCAATGGTATCCAATTGCTCCTGAATCTGCTCCACCTTCGCCCCTCTGCTTCCAATTGCGAGATTATACCCAGGCCAGGATGCAGGGACTCCGGAGATTTGTTCTGCAGTATTAATATAAAAATCCCGGCCATAATAATTCCTAATAATTTCAATTGCCGTCTTTCCCTGTTCTCCCAGATTGAATGATCCCCATTGACTCAGCCAGTTCGGACAGGTCACTTTCTTACCATCACAATATTGAGTAAGAATCGGTTGACGTACATCT
>JAILRZ010000173.1 GCA_024697845.1 Eubacterium sp.
GCTTTAATAAACATTTTGTAAATATTGTAACTGGCTCTTCCGAATTTCCCGCGCTCATAATCTTCACGGACAAAAGCTTTAACTACTCTCATTGATGTAATATTTTCCTGGGCGCTTTCATTCAGGTCATCATATTTTCTAAAAACCTGTGAGAAATATTTGTGTGCATTGATTGTAATAATCACTAAAAATACTGCTAAAACAAGCACGGCGTACAAATAGATTTTTGCAATTTCCGGCGAAACAGAAAAGGCCATAATCATCGCTGTAATTAAACTAAAAGGTGCACGAACGCACATTCTTAAGATCATCTGATAAGCATTTTGCACATTGGTGACATCTGTTGTCATACGGGTAATTAATCCTGCAGTACTAAATTTATCAATGTTAGAAAAAGAATAAGTCTGAACCCTCGAAAACATTGCTTTTCTTAAGTTCTTTGCAAGACCAGTCGAAGCTTTCGCTCCCCAAACACCTCCCATATATCCGGAAAGCAACCCTAAAAGTGCAAGAAGTAACATAACTCCCGCTGTAATATAAACAGTTTTTAAATCTTGATTTTTGATGGAATCAATGATTTTTGCCATTAATAACGGAATGAAATTTTCAACAATTACTTCAGCCAACATTCCTAAGGGGGTCAGAGCCGAAGCGAGTCTGTATTCCTTAATTTCTTTTGCTAGTGTACGAATCATTTCTTTCTCCTTTCAAAACATTCTATTTCTTTATCGAAAACATCTGTATTGTCCTTTAGATTTTGATAAATACGATCCAGATAACTATTTAACTGTTCTTTCTCTTTTTCATCAAATCCGTATAATAGAATTGTTTCCGTTTCATCTCGATGATGATGCATTTCACTGTGGAACTGTTTTACCTGTTCTGTACTGCAAATGTTCTTAAAACGTTTATTTTCCGAATCTACCGTGATCGTGATATATCCCTTTTCTTCCAATCGTTGAAGGATTCCGGACATGGTGGAATGTTTAATGGAAAACTCCTGAGCTAGAACCTTCTGGGTAATCTTTTCATTTTTATGATGATCCAAATAAAACAGCACAGCCATCTGCGCTTCGGTAATATTGTATTTTTCCAGACTTTTATTCATTCTGATTTTAAAAAGCTTATCAATCAATTTAAATTTATAACCAATCGAAATCATAAAATACCTCCTGAAAAACAATAAAGAGTTACAATATGTAGCACGCTACATATTGTAACTCTTTCAAAAATCAATGTCAATTATTTTTTAGAAGCCACAAGGAAGTGTCGATAAAATTAAATCGATTCTTTCCTGTGTATCCGTTGCTGAATAGGAATTATCAATAAATTCATCTGCTACCAGATTGTATTCCTCATCTGCCGGCTGTTTATCAATGATGCTTTCTGATTTTTCCCTGGAATATCCACGATTCTCCATTAGTCTTTGAATACGCTTTTCTCTTTCACAAAAGACAAACCAAATTTCGTCACAGTCGTCTTCGATTCCGGTTCCGATTAGAAGCGCTGATTCTACCACAACTATATCTGCGTTGGATTCCTTGATTCGCTTTTTGATCTCCTGAATCGTTGCCGGATGGGTAATTTCATTTAACTGTTTTCTTCGTTCTTCATTGCTGAAAATTAATGAAGCCATTTTTTCTTTTTGAATCATCCCATCAACGATAACTTCACTGAAAACCTCTGCAATACGATTAAATATTTCTTTCCCCGGTTCCATCAGTTCTTTTGCTACATCATCAGATTTTATAATTTTTGCACAATACTGCGTTTCTAAATAATCCAGAACCGTTGATTTTCCACTACCAACGCCCCCTATCACTCCTATTATCATTTGATTCTCCATTTCGTTTAATGAGCTTCATCCCAATTATTTCCTACTTCCACTTCCACTTCCAAAGGAATTTGAAGTTTTACTGCTTCACTCATGTTTCGAACCAGAAGCTCCTTCACAGTTTTTACTTCCTCTTCTTTCGTTTCAATCAATAGTTCATCATGTACCTGCAAAACAATTCTTGATTGAAGATTCTTTTCTTTTAATTCTCTTGCAACATGAATCATAGCAATTTTCATAATATCGGCAGCAGCTCCCTGAATCGGCGCGTTCATTGCAACGCGTTCTCCAAACTGACGTTGCATAAAGTTGCCTGCATGAAGTTCCGGAATTGGTCTCCTTCGACCAAACATTGTAACGGAGTATCCTTTTTCTTTTGCTTCTTCAACTGAGTGATCCAGATAGTTTTTGATTCCAGGATAATTTTCAAAATAGTCATTAATATATTGCTCTGCTTCCTTTCGGCTAATAGATAATCCCTGACTTAGACCAAAGGAACTGATTCCATAAACGATTCCAAAATTCACCGCTTTTGCATTTCGTCGTTGTTCTTTAGTAACCTGATCTAACGGTGTTTTAAAGACCAAAGATGCGGTAGTTGCATGAATATCTTTTGCTTCTTTATAAGCATCAATTAAATTACGATCATCGGACAAATGTGCCAATAATCGAAGTTCAATCTGAGAATAATCTGCATCAACAAAAACGAATCCGTCTCTTGGCACAAATACCTTACGTATTTCTCTACCTAACGGCATTCTCACAGGAATATTCTGAAGATTCGGTTCTGTGGAACTGATCCTTCCTGTAGCTGTGATTGTCTGATGGAATTTTCCGTGAATACGACCATCTTCTGCAATATAAGGAACCAAACCGTCCGCATAGGTTGATTTCAATTTTGTTAACTGTCGATATTCTAAAATTTTCCCTACAAAAGGATATTCCGGCTCTAGTTTCTCTAAAACTGATGCGGAAGTTGAATAACCTGTCTTTGTTTTCTTACCGCCCGGAAGTCCCATTTCTCCAAAAAGGATTTCTCCTAACTGTTTTGGAGAATTAATATTAAAAGAATGACCAGCTTCTTCGTATATTTCTTTTTCCAAGGCTTCGATTCCAACGAGCAGTTTTTCCCCGTAAGTTTTTAATCCATCAGCATCTACTCGGATTCCTTCCATTTCCATATCATATAAGGCATATAGTAAAGGAATCTCAATATCATTGTATAACTGCCACATTTCTTCTTCTTTTAATTTTTGTGTTAGCACTTCTTTTATTTGACGAAAAACATAGGCCTGATAACATGCATATCTGGTAACTTTTTCTCGGTCTTCTTTAGGAGAAGGTTCTCCCTTTTTGGTTTTTGGAAAAATTTCATCATATGATGGAATCGTTAATCCAAGATAATCTCTTGCTAAATCGTCGTATTCATATGTTTTTTGTAACGGATTTAATAGGTATGCTGCCAAAGAAACATCAAAAAGTGCACTATTCTCATCGGCTTTGAAAATCCCATTATCTTCCTTGATATGAAATACGGAAAGATTCCTATGATTCTTTACCAATTCTCTGATTTGCTCAATCAAATAATCTTTTGTTAGGAAGCCGTTTTCCAAAAAGAAATAGTTCTCTTCATTACTGATAGAAACAGCAACTCCAAAAATCCCATCATCATATATGAACAATCCGGATTCGTTCGTATTCTGTACTTTTTCAAATAATCCCTGAGACTCAAAGAAATCCGTTACTGTTTGAAAATTTCCAGCAAAATCATTCTCTGTGGAAACATTTTGAAATCGTGGAATCATACTTTTAAACTCCAGACGTTTAATCATTTCCAAAGCATCTTCTGTATAGATATCACCGAAAACACAGTCCTTTACTTCCACATCCACCGGTGCATGTCGATCGATGGTAGCTAATTCTTTACTCATGACAGCTAAATCATAGTTTTCCTTAAAGGCGTTACGATTTCTTGTATTCGAAATCTCATCGATATTTTTATAAGCATTTTCAATGGAACCAAACTGTTCAATCATTGCTGTGGCTCCTTTTTCACCGATTCCCGGAACTCCAGGAATATTATCAGACGAATCACCCATTAAAGCTTTTACATCAATAAACTCTTTTGGAGAAACTTTATACAATTCTTTCACTTCTAATGCATTATACCGCTCAATGGTCGTTTGCCCCTTTTTGGTTTTAGGAATACAAATGGTTACCTGTTCGGAGGCCAATTGTAATAAATCCCGATCTCCGGAATAAACAGCAACGGCGAACCCCTCCTGTTCTCCTTTTAAGGATAACGTTCCCAGGACATCATCTGCTTCATATCCAGGAAGCAACACAGTTGTGATATTCATTTTTTGAAGCACTTCCTGAATTAACGGAACCTGTTCTTTCAACTCCGGTAACATCGGTTTTCTGGTTCCTTTATAGGCATCATACATTTTATGGCGGAAGGTCGGTTGATGTACATCAAAAGCAACAGCCAAAAAATCTGGTTGTTGCTCATCGATAATTTTAAATAAAATATTCAAAAAACCAAATACTGCATTGGTGTGTATTCCTTCGGAATTTGAAAAAACCGGAACACCATAAAACGCCCTATTCAAGATACTGTGTCCGTCAACTAAAACTAATTTATTCATCTGATTTTCCTTCTTTTATGTTTTTTACAATTAGTGTTATTATACCTTTTTGTACTTGCTCTTACAAGAATCTTCTCCATATATTTTTATCAGATTCAATCGCAGAGCATTCATTACAACACAAAAGCTGGACAAACTCATTGCAGCTGCTCCAAACATTGGATTTAATTGAATGCCAAAGATTGGAATCCATACTCCGGCTGCCAGGGGAATTCCAATAATATTATAAATAAATGCCCAAAATAAGTTTTCATGGATATTTTTCAAGACTGCCTTTCCCAAACGAATGGAAGCCGCAATATCCATTGGATTGTTCTTTACTAAAACCACATCCGCTGCATCAATGGCCACATCGGTTCCGGCACCAACTGCAATTCCAACTTCTGCTCTGGTCAACGCAGGAGCATCATTAATTCCATCACCAACCATTGCAACGAAACCGTCTTTTTGAAGTTCTCGTACAATTTTTTCTTTTTCTTCCGGAAGAATTTCGGCAAATACCTGTTCAACACCAACTTTTTCTGCAATAGCATTCGCGACTTTTTCATTATCACCGGTTAATAAAACCGTATGAATTCCAAAGTTCTTTAACTCGTCGACAGCATGCGTACTGTCTTCTTTTAACTGGTCCGCAACAGCCATTAAACCAATACTTTTTTGATGGCACATAAAAAATATCGGTGTTTTACCCTGATTACTATATTGATCAGCTCTTTGGAGAAATTCATCCGGTATAGACACTCCTAGTTTTTCCATATATTTCAGATTCCCACCGGCAACATAACCTCCATTCCAACTTCCCTTAAGGCCGTTTCCGGCTGCAATCTGAAAATCCTGAAGTTCTTCTCTGGAAATATTCTTCTTTTCGCAAAAACTGACAATTGCTTTGGCAAAAGGATGTTCACTTTTTTGTTCCAATGAATATGCAATTTTCAACATCAATTCTTCATTTTCTGCGTAGCAATCTGTTACAAAAGGTTGTCCTTCTGTAAGGGTTCCGGTTTTATCTAAGGCAATTGTTTTGACTTTTCCTGCATATTCCAGAGCTGTAGCAGTTTTGAATAAAATCCCTTTTCTAGCCCCGACTCCGTTTCCAACCATAATAGCAACCGGTGTAGCAAGCCCCAACGCGCAAGGACAACTAATTACAAGAACCGATACCGCTCTTGCCAGTGCAAATCCTAAGGTTTCCCCTGCAATCATCCACACAGTAAAAGTTATAAATGCAATAATAATTACCGTAGGGACAAAGATACCGGAAACCTTGTCGGCAACTTTGGCAATAGGTGCCTTACTGGTACCGGCCTGTTTCACCAATTGAATCATTTGAGCAATTGTAGTATCTTGACCGATTTTTGTTGCTTTACAAACAAGATATCCTGATTGATTGACGGTTCCTGTAGAAACAGTACTACCGATTTGTTTTTCCACCGGAACACTTTCTCCTGTTAGAGCGGACTCATCAATGGCTGAAAATCCGTCTATGACAATCCCATCAACAGGAATCGCTTCTCCCGGTTTTACGGCAAATAAATCATGAACCTGAACTTGTTCCACCGGAACGACTTTTTTTATTTCATTTCCATCAGTATCTTTAAAAATTTTTGTTGCTGTCTTAGGCGTTAACTTCATTAAAGCTTTCAGTGCATTTGTTGTTTTTCCCTTGGAATAGGATTCCAAAAGCTTTCCAACTGTAATCAATGTTACAATCATAGCTGCAGATTCAAAATATAAGTCATGTAAATAATGAATCGAGTGTTCAGGCATTAAAATCATTCGAATTAAAACAATCAGGCTGTACCCAAACGATGCTGAGGAACCTAAAGCAACTAAAGTATCCATATTTGGACTTTTATGAATTAAGGCAAAGTATCCATTGACAAAAAATTTCCGATTAATGATTAAAATACAAATTGTCAGAATACATTCTAAAAGGCCAATCCACACAGGACTCTTTTCTAAAAATCCCGGTAGATACCAGTTCCACATAACCCCGCCCATGGATAAATACATTAACAGGAACAATAAACCCAGGGAAGAAAAAAGTCGAGTTTTCATAATTCTTATTTCCTCTACCAGGACATCTTCGAACTGTTCCGTTGAGTCTGAGGAATGTTTTAATAATTTTGCTCCGTATCCAGCTTTTTTTACCGCTTGAATAATTTCCCGGTCTGATATATCCCCTTCTATTTGCATGGAATTTGTTAAGAGACTCACCTCTGCCCGTTCGACTCCCGGTAAATCTTTCACTGCTGTTTCAACTCTGCTTTGACAAACAGCACAACTCATTCCTTTAATCTGATATTCTTTCATAATGAACTCCTTCAATAATTCTACTTCATTAATTTTTGTAGTATGTGCACCAGTTCTTCTACAACTTCAGAATCTCCATTTTTGATATTTTCCGTTACACAGGTTTTAATATGGTTTTCCAACAGAATTTTATTAAAACTGTTCAGCGCGGAGTTAATGGCAGAAACCTGAATCAAAATATCCGGACAGTAGGCATCATTTTCTACCATTTTCTTAATTCCACGAACCTGTCCTTCAATCCGACTTAATCGATTCATTAAATCTTTATATTCTTTTTCTTCTCTAATTTTTGTTTTACAACATTGGGAATTTTCATCCTTCTGATTGCAGACTTCACATCTATTTTCCATATTGTAATCTCCTTTCTTTGTAATAGAATTATATACCCCCTAGGGGTATATTTCAAGAATCAATCTTTTTTTTGAAATTCCCTTGACAATTTACTCAGAAAATGATAATATTTCTACTGTTATGCGGATGTGGCGGAATGGCAGACGCAGCAGACTCAAAATCTGCCGCCCACAAAGCGTGCGGGTTCAAGTCCCGCCATCCGCATTTTTTTTATGCCTAAAAAGCAAAAAAACGTAGCGAACTGATTGTCCGCTACGTTTTTTCTATTTCAAATCATAACTTCCGTTGCTTCCGGATACCTTATGGCAACTTCCATCTTTAGTTGAGACTGCATACTTTTGGGTCTCTTTTCCATCCTCTTCGGAATAAATAATAATGTAATAATCTTCCTTGTCGATTTCGGCAATTTCTTCATAAGCAAAGTTTGCCTTTTTTCCATCCGCATATTCATTATATTCATCCAATTCATCATACTTCGCTTTCACTGCTTTTACTGCAGCATCATAAGTACAATCATACTTCGGTGTATAATCATATACACGATCCACAACTTCCGATGGGATTCCGTTTTTGTTAATGGCAACAAAACGGTATAAATTATTTCCTTTTTCAAATTCAAAAGGCTTCTTATACTTCTTTGAATTCTTATTCGGAGTGCTGCCATCAACTGTATAATAAATAGTGCAATCCTTATCAGCAGTTACTTCGACTTTTTTCATTTCCCGATAAGAACCACTCTCTACAGACACATCCGGTTCATCTACATGAATAAAGGAAATGTTATAAGTATAAATAACTTCTTTGCTGGAAACACCATATTTATCCACAGAGCAGGTACGAATTGTATAACTTCCCTCTTTCTTTAATTTAATTGGACCGTTATATTCGACTTTTGATTCACTGTTTGTTACGTCGCTTCCATCTTTGGTATAATATATGGTGACATTCTGATCTGCTTTTAATTCCAAATTTACTTTTTTGTTATATTCTCCCGATTCCAAATTCGCAATTGGAATGGTTCCTGAATACTTATCCAGTTCTTCTTTGACTGATGGTGGCGCAGAAGCCTTTAAAACATCAATTTGGGAATCCATATCATGATTTTGATATAACACATATAAGTCTTTGTAATAAGAGACTTCTGTATTATTTAAATCAATTAGTTTTTCCAAAAATTCGATTTTTTCCTTATAATCTGCTACGGTAATCACATCAATATTGTATAGCAAAGAATAAACTTCCAGTTGCTGCTCATTGGTTGTAGCATTTCTTGCAGCTTCAATAAAACGAGTTCGTGCATTGGCATAATCTTCCTGGTTGTAATAACCCCGACCTTCTTTGATATACTTCTGGTATTTGCTTTTCATTTCATTTTCACGGTATAAATATGTTCCTGCAACCGCAATGATTATTGAAAACAGCGCCACTAAAAATACAATCAAAGCATTTTTTCTCGTTTTTCTTTTTTCTGTCTGCAAGTTTTTCTTCAGTTTTTGATTTCCTTTTTTAGGAACTGTTCGATTCTGCGCAGGGGACGCTTTCTTTTTTTGATAATTTTCTCTATTTCTATCCTGGTACTCATCTACCAGTTCTTCTTCCAATTCTAATCCTTCTGTCATTGATGCATTTCTTAAACCTTTATTCTGGTTT
>JAILRZ010000113.1 GCA_024697845.1 Eubacterium sp.
GGAATCGGGCGCCAGCCTGAGCCCAGTCGTACCATTTATTCTCCGAGAGGGCGGGCAGAGCCACCACGTTCAGACGAATCTTGGTGGTGTCATACAATTCCATTCTTGAGTTTAAGAAATGGCTGTTGGACAATTCCTGTCGTGATATCTGCATGGAATCTACCGGTAAATACTGGATACCTGTGTTCAACCTTTTGGAAGACGAAATCAACGTCACCATCGCCAACCCAAAATGGGTGAAGTCTGTCAAAGGGAACAAGGACGATACCAAGGATTCCAAGTGGATCGGGGATTTGTTCAGACTGGGGCTTGTGCCGGGAAGTTATATACCGTGCAAAGAAATCCGTATCCTCAGGGAGTTTACGAGATACCGGTATAAACTGACTTCCTGCAGAAGCAGTGAGAAGAATCGATTTCAAAATGCGCTTACTGTCTGTAATGTCGCATTAGATTCGGTTGTTTCCGATATTTTCGGGAAATCAGCCACCTCTGTGATCGATTACCTTCTCGAACAGTCCGACAATTCCATCAACCACGAAGAAATATCCTCTAGACTGCTTCGTTCACTCAAGAAGAAGTCCGAAAGTGTCATTGAATCCATCGAAGGTTATCAGATGACTGATTCCCAGAAATACCGTATGCGTCTCGTACACGCACACATGGATTATATCACGTCCACGATCTCCGATATAGATGCTATGATCAATTCGTTGGTCGAACCTTATGATAATGCTGTCAAGCTGCTATGTACCATTCCAGGGGTTGACCGCAATAGCGCGATCACTATAATCTCTGAGATTGGTACGGATATGACACAGTTTTCTAATTCCAAACGTTTATGCTGCTGGGCTGGACTGACTCCCGGTAATAATGAGTCGGCCGGTAAGAAGAAATCTGTCCGGATCACACGTGCCGGTGTCTACCTCAAACCTGCATTGGTACAAGTTGCCCATGCAGCCGTGAAATCCGACAAATCTCCATACTACAAAGCCAAATATGAGCGCATCATGAAACGTCGTGGTAAGAAACGTGCCATTATTGCGATCGCTAGGATGATCCTTACTGCCGCCTACCAAATGCTGTCTACGGGCGAGGTAGGAATCCCACCGATCTATACAAGATTGATATGCCTGAGCCTCTCAAGGAAAAACAAAAGGAGAAGGCCATCAAACAGGCTAAAAAACTTTTAATCGCAGAAGGGATCATTGACGAATCCCTGCTTGCCTCTTAGTAAGTCTTTATAAATCAACCCTGTCGCTAAAGGCTATTTTTCAATAGCTTGTTTAAGTGCGCCACTTTTTGGCTGTCCCCTACTTTCTTTCACACTAATACCTCAACCCAATATTTTTTAATGCCGTATATTCCCTCAAATACATTCCTCTTCTCATTTCATCTGAACCAGCATACATCTGGTGCTTTGAGAAAATAGATATAATTTCATCAACAGACATCCATCTTGGTTCCATACCAACTTCCTGTTCTCTGTCCGTCAATTGAACATTCGTTTTTCCAACCACTTCGCCCCCAAAGTACCGATTCACCCATTTCCAATCTTCATAGTACTCGTCGATTTCCAGTACGCATTCAGAGGGTTTAATCACGATTCCTGTTTCCTCTGCCACCTCACGAATTACACAATCCGTTTCAGCTTCATTCACTTCCAAACCTCCGCCCGGTAACATCCACTGATCTGTCTTAGTTTCGTATGAAAGAAGTATTTTATTATCTTTGATTATAATAGCTCTGCAAGCTGTTCTGGTTTTATCCCATTTTCCGAAAAAATTTTTACCAACAATATCTATAATTTTCACTTCAATTCCTCTATAAAATTCTGTATTCTTCCCGTAACCAATTCGTCTCTGGACATATTGCGCAATTCACTTGCACTAATCCACTTATAATCTATGGTTTCACCTTCTTACAAGGTTACCTTATCTTTCTCAACATCTGTCACACAGAGATAACATTTTTCAAATACTCCTTTGCCTCTTCTCTGGAATGAAAAATAATAATCTCTTTATCTTCATTCTTCGCAAGTAGTTCTAACACCTTTGGTCTACTTTCAACATTATAATTTCTCACCCATTCCAAGAACTCTTCATCAATCTCATCAGGTTTTTCTACCCAAGGCATATCACTTCGTTCTTTGCCTCGTCTGCTCATGATTCCTTCAATGCAGACTTCCACAGGATAATCTAGAAAGAAAATCGTATCAGACTTTTCAATGCGCATTTCCATTGTGGATTCGTAGTTTCCATCGATAATCCAACGTTCTTGTTCCAAAATCTCATTTAGTTTTCTCAAAAACAGGTCTCTTTGAACCGTTGTCCTATCTTCGTTCCAATACATCATATCCAGATGATATAAAGGAATTCCCGCAGTTTTATGTAATGCCTTGGAGAACGTACTTTTTCCACTTCCAGGACATCCAATAACAATAATTCGATTCATATGGTACTCCACATTTTTTTATAATAGTTTTTCCAATTCGATTAACAATTTATTTTTCATCTGCTCTAATTCATCGCCCTCAACACGACATTCATCGCTATACATCTTTTCCATCGGATACCACCAAACAGGTCCTTTACCGTGATTTCCATAGTTTTCTATATCCCCTTCTACTCGAGGATATAAATGCCAATGAAGATGTGCATCTCCCATTCCAAGTAATTCGTAATTCATCTTTTCCGGTTTAAACGCATTATAAACCGCCTGCGCTACAATAGACATCTCCTGCATAAACTTTGTTCTTTCATCCATATCCATCTGAAATAGTTCAGTATACTTATGGTTCTTATAAAGAAACAGAGCATATCCATGAAAATGTTGATTGTCTCCTATTACAACATAGCCTGTTTCCAATTCCTTAACAAAATATGGATTTTCTCCATTCTTTATCATTTCAATTCGATTGCATATTAAACACATAATTCTTCCTCCTCAAAAACTTAAAACTATTTTACCAATTAATTACTCATCAATTTCTTTTAACCGTTCAATCCACCTTGTTACAACTCCAGCTTTTAAAAATCTCAAAAAAATTCCTTTGCAAAATCTATCCCCCCTCAAGGTTCCAACCATTAAAGCCATTACGCATTTTCCATCTAAAGATGATACGTTTGCATTTTCCATTGATTCTGCAGTCCACTCGATACCATACGCCTCAAGAATTTCACGATACTTTGATAATTTCATTTCTTCATGATCATCTACAAAATCATAGATTGCCTTTCTTAATTCATTCACAGTACAATCGTATTCAAAAAAAGGCATTTGAATTGGTTCCTCTTCCGTTCCTTTATGTTCCGTGTCAACATGCCATATTCCAAAACTTGAATCCATTAATCTAGGTAATAATTTTGTTATTGATTCATACATTTTAGTCACCCCTCTTCTCAAATCCAACCTATAGTCTTCACAAACCATTTCCCGGTCTTCGACAAATCTTTCTTTTTAATCCCTTTAATCTTCTTCACACTAGGCTTAATCAAAGATGCACTTTCATCTTTATTGCAGAAGCTCCAGGCCACACAACTTAATTTGTATTTGCGAATTGTCTGAAACCAGCGCTTTCCTTCCGCTTTATCAATCCTTCCGTTTCCGGACGCTTCCGTGATATTACATTCACTAATAAAGACTGGCAAGCCTTTCTTTCTGGCTGCCGGAATCAGATTTCGTAGATCGGCCTTATGGGTTGCCGCATAAAAATGCATTGCATACATAATGTTTTTTTGCCCCTTGATTGGACTGTTTGCCGCTTCATCAATTCGCTGACTCCAGTTCGGAGTACCTACAATAATAATGGCTTTCTTGTCATTGGCACGAATGACCTTGATAATCTTCTTCGCATATTTCTTAATTTCTGCCCAAGTGGTTCCGCCGTTTGGTTCATTGCAGATTTCATAAAGAACATTCTTGTAATTCTTATATCTTTTTGACATCTTTTTAAAGAATTTCTTTGCTTCCTTCAGGTTCGTGTTGGGATTGCAGTCATTGAGGATATGCCAATCAATAATCACATAAATCCCTTCAGCCCTACATGCTTTTACTCCCTTGTCTATAACACTTTCAAGATGTTTCTTATCTCCGCCACTGCAATAGCCATTGTAGTCTGCCGTGTACATAGCTAGTCTGATGCAGTTAATTCCCATCTTTTTCAAATCATGAAATGCATCCTGATTCACATATTCCTCGAACCAGTTAATGCCGTGGGTGGAAAATCCTTTCAGACGGAAGGTCTTTCCTTTCCGATCTACCAGATTCACACCTTTTACCTGAAGTCTTCCGTGCTGACTTACCGGTGTTTTTGCAAAAACAACCACTCCGTCACTCAGTACAGTTCCCAACATTATAGTAACTGCCAGAAAACAAACTAATATCTTTTTCATAAGAAACTCCTCCATTTTCTTCCGTATCAACTCTTTTTCCATTATATCATTTCGTCCAGGTTTTTTGGAACTAAAAATACGACTGTCAACCTCTAAATTTGAAGTTGACAATCGCACTTAATTACAATTTATTCACCATTTCAGCCGGAACATAGGCTTCCACATAAATCCCATCTTCCCGATATTCTTCCGCAAGAATCTGTCCATATTTACGAATCAATCCAGGCTTTCCAGCGTCTGTGTAAGGAAATACCTTTTCAATGTGGACACGCATAGAAGTCAATGCTTCTTCAATTGCTTTGTTAATATCCTCTAAACCAACTCCTTTTTTAATAGCTGCTTCCACCGTATAGTCTGCCTGAAAATCTTTCAGAATTGGTTTTTCTTCCAACTTATCAATTTTATTAAAGATTGTGATAATGAGTTTATCCGTAACTTTCAGGTTTTTCAGCGTTTCATAAACCGCTGCCACGTTTTTATCCATTACCGGATTGGATGCATCTACCACGTGAAGAATAATGTCTGAATACTTCGCTTCTTCCAAGGTACTTCGGAATGCATCAATTAAATGATGAGGCAGTTTCCTAATAAACCCTACGGTATCCGTCAGCAAAATCTCCTGACCATTGGGCAATTTGTAATTTCTTGTTGTAGGATCCAAAGTAGCAAACAACTTATCTTCTTCCAACACTTCTGCATTTGTCAGGGTATTCAACAATGTAGATTTTCCCGCGTTGGTATACCCAACAATTGCCACAACCGGAACCGGATTTTCCTGTCTTTTTGCTCTGGTTACCATTCGATGACTTTCCATCTCCTGCACCTGACTTTTCAACTGGGAAATGCGATTACGAATCAATCGTCTGTCCACTTCCAGTTTCTTTTCTCCGGGACCTCTTGTTCCGATTCCACCACCCTGACGGGACAAGTTTCTCATACCAATCAAACGGGTGGAACGATAACGAAGCTGAGCCAGTTCGACCTGAATCTTTCCTTCTGCTGTTTTTGCACGACCTGCAAAAATATCCAGGATTACCAGCGTTCGATCCATCACCTTCACATCCAATAAGTCTTCCAGATTTTTATACTGCGCTGGAGACAATTCATCATCACTGACTACTGCAGTAGCCTCAGTCTCCCATATCATTTCCTTTAATTCTTCTATTTTTCCGGAGCCAAGATAAGTGGCATTATTCACGTGTTCCAGATTCTGAATCATTCTGCCAACAACTTCTCCACCGGCGGTATTTACCAGTTCTTCCAATTCATCCAAAGATTCCTCTGCCGCCTCTGTATCACCGGTACAAACCGCGAACAATATTATTTTTTCAACTGTTTCTTTTGTTTCAAACATATCTAGTCCTCCAGAACTTTATTAACAACGTTAATTTTCTTCCATCGTCCGATTTTGTAACGTACAAAACTAAAAAGTCCGTTCATCAGCCATGTAAGTCCCGTAGCATAAAATACTCCGTATTTTCCCATAAACGGAATCAATGTCAACGGATACGCAACAAATACACGTCCGATACATTCCACGATTCCGGAAAACAGAGAAAACATTGCATCTCCGGCACCGTTTAATACATTTCTGGTGGTATAAATCAATCCCAGGAACACATAAAAACTACTGGTAATGCGAAGACCATCCACAGCAATACTCTGAACCTGCGAATCCTTTCCAAAAATCAAAACAATATACGGAGAGAACATCCAGAACAATGACATCACAATCACTGCAAGGGTGGAACAGATAAACGTATCTGCCTTGAATCCCCGAAGTACTCGTTTGAGCTTTCCTGCACCGATATTTTGTCCGGTATATGTAGACAATGCCGCACCCAAGGACATAAACGGCTGTTGAACCAACTGCTCAATACGAGACACTACCGTAAATGCAGATGTGAAAGTCTTTCCGTAGCTGTTGACAATTCCCTGAAGAACAATCAGTGAGAATGCTATTAGAGCATTTTGCAATGCTACCGGAATTCCCAAACGACAACTCTTTTTCACAATAGAGCTTTTCAGTTTAAAATGCTTTTTCTTCAATCGAAAATATGTATTCGTCCGATATGCATAGATAATACATGTCAAGGCTGAAATAAACTGAGAAAATGCTGTGGCAATTCCTGCCCCTACAACGCCCATATGAAAATATAGTACAAAAACCAAATCCAAAACAACGTTCAAAATGCTTGCAAAAATCAGACAAAACAAAGGTGTCTTGGAATCTCCAAGTGCACGCAA
>JAILRZ010000141.1 GCA_024697845.1 Eubacterium sp.
CACTCTCAGTCAGGTGAAAGGCGTTGATTATGTTAGTTTTTCTGTAAAGGGAGAACCACTGAAAATAGATGGAAAAATTGTTGAAGCAATGAATGAAAATAATTTTTCTTCAGATTTGAGTGGAGAAGAGGTTGTTCAGGAAACGGATGATTTTACATTATATTATGCCAATGAAAAAGGAACGGCATTGAAATTGTATAAGATTTCTAAAGCGGACTATTCCGGAATGACAAAAGAAGAATTTGTTGTGAGAAAGCTGATTGAAGGACCACAAAAGAAGGGGTATACAGAAACTTTATCTAAAGCAGTTCAGTTGCGCAGCGTTGCGACGGTAGATAGTATTTGCTATGTGGACTTTGATGAGAATTTCTTGACTGAGCAGAGTGTGGTGTCGAATAAATTGGTAATTTACTCTCTTGTCAATTCAATTTTGGAACTGACGGATATTCATAAGGTTCAGATTACTGTGAAAGGACGATCAGATATTTATTACCATGATGAAGTGTCTTTGGGAAAACCATTAGACCGAAATCTTGATTTAGTGAAATAAGGAGGATATAAATTGAAGCGACCGGTATGTGGAATTGTACTGGTCATCATACTTGGAGAAATTATTGCGATGGTTGCAAGGGGATGGCTCTGGTGTATTCCTTTTGCACTTCTGTTGCTGGGCGCAAAGAGTGTTACAAAAAAGCAAGGTGGCTTTTTTGTGATGCTTTTTTTCTTTGGAATTTTTGGAAACCTGAATATGCAATATGACATAGAACAACAACGGCAGGTAGAAGGGATTCTGGAAAAAGAAAAACTGCATAAGGTAGTGGGGATGGTGATGGAAATTTCAGAGGGAAAGAACGGATGGAACATTGTTTTGGAAAAGGGAAAAATCAATGGTGTTTCCTTTGATAAATTCTTAGTGATGGTTCCGCAAGAACCAAAGGTTCCCATTGGAGCAATGGTTTGTGCCGATGGAAGAGGAAGTGTATTATCCGGTGCAAGAAATTTCGGAAATTTTGATGGGAGAAATTATTATATGTCCAGAGAAATTTTTGGGAGGATTCAGGTTGATTCTGTCCAAGTTATCGGGAGCGGAAAGGATGTCATTCGGCAATGGTTGCGTGAGAAAAAGAAGGTGCTTCGAAAACAACTGGAAAATATTTGCCCCGATAGTCAAGTGTTCCTTCAAGGAAAACGACAACTTTATGATGCAATGCTCCTGGGGGAAAAGAACGATATGGAGGAAGAAATCAAGAGCTTATATTCCGGTGCGGGAATTGCACATATTCTTGCGATTAGTTCTTTACATATCAGTTTGATTGGCCTATTTCTCTATCAGGGAATGAGAAAGAAATTTGGATTTGTGAGTTCTGCATTGATTTCATTTGTTATAGTGATTGGTTTTGGAATATTGTCAGGAATGAGTGTTGCAACGATACGAGCAATCATTATGTTTGGGTTGAAACTGGTAGGAGATGCCTGTGGAAGAGTATATGATGGAATCACGGCAATTAGTCTGGCTGCAATTCTATTACTTTTGGAAAATCCATTCGTTCTATTTCATAGTGGGTTTCAAATGTCGTTTGTGGCAGTTATTGCCATCGTTCCTGTGTGGAGAGTTTTTCAAGAAGTGTTCCAAGTGAAAAACAGATTTTTGAGAACAATTCTTTTCAGCTTCAATGTGCAATGGATGATGGTACCGGTAATTGCGTATTACTACTTTGAAATTCCTTCTTATGCGCTGGCATTAAACCTGATGGTCGTTCCGTTGATGGGAATTGTACTGGTTTCCGGAATTTTGGGAATTCTTGGGAGCTTTGAAATGATGATATTAGGAAGGGTTCTCATTTATCCGGGATGTTTTATCCTTTCAATGTTTACTGAAATCTGCAGGTTTGCTGAAAAAGTTCCGGGACACAGGGTGATTGTAGGAAAACCGGAATTATGGAAAATCGTCCTGTATTACGGAATATATATGGGATTACTGCTTGTCGCTTTGAAGCTTCGTCGAAAAAAAGATAAGGGTAAAAATTGCTCCATTGGAAAACAGGGAATGAATCTGGCGGAAATGGCTCGAAAACAAAGAAAACTGGAACAATGGTGGAGAAAAGTACGTGTGTTGACAGGAATTGGACTGATTAGTGTTTTGATGGTCTTTTTTATTCGAAGAGAAGAAGGGTTTTATGCCGTCTTTTTAGATGTGGGTCAGGGGGATGGAATTTTTATCCACACCGGGCAGGGAGTCAATATTACGATTGACGGTGGAAGCAGTAGTGTAAAAAAAGTAGGGAAAAATAGAATTCTCCCTTTTCTGAAAGCAAAAGGAATTTCCAATATTGACTATGCGGTTATGAGTCATGCAGATGAGGATCATATCAATGGACTTCGGGAAATGATTTTGCAATCTGATGGGAGAGGGGTGCCAATAGCACATTTGGTAATGCCCAAACTTTCAGAACCGGATGAAGCATATGGGGAGTTGATTGCTTTAGCAAAAAAACATAAAATCTGTATCAAGTTTATAGAAAAAGGACAACTATGGAAAACGGGGGATATGACTTTGGAATGTCTGTGGCCGGAACAGGAGATGAAGGGAGAGGATCGAAATGATTGCTCGACGGTTTTAAAAGTTTCCATAAATTCCTTTTCGATGTTGCTTACAGGAGATATTTCAGAAGAAGTCGAAGAAAACTTGGAATGGAGAGGGAAGAATTGTACTTTGTTAAAGGTGGCACATCATGGGTCCAAATACTCCTCTTCGGATGAGTTTTTGAAACAGATTCATCCGAAAATTTCTATTATATCGGTGGGAAAGGGGAACCTGTATGGACATCCGGCACGAGAAGTGCTGGAGAGATTGGAACAAGCCGGAAGTCATTGGCTTAGAACGGATGAGCATGGTGGAATCACCGTAAGGTATGGAAAGGAGGGAATTAAAATAGAAAGTTCTTTTTGAAATTGATAATAAATCCGGAGGATTGCATTGAAAAAAGTTGACTTTTCTGATATAAACACAGTAGCAAAGATTGAAGTGAATTGAGGAAAAAGCAGCGTGAAAACATTAAAGGAAGATATTCAAAGAGGCGAATTCAAAAACGCATACTTGATTTGTGGGGAAGAAGAATATTTAAAATTGAATTATAAGAAATCCATGATTCAGGCAATTGCCGGAGAAGATACTATGAATCTGGCACTTTATGAAGGGAAAGGAATTGATTTTTCAGAGGTAATTGATAGTGCGGATACGGCTCCTTTTTTTGCAGAACATAAATTGATTGTTATTGAAAATTCAGGAATCTTCAAAAGCGGTGGAGAAGAACTGGCAGAGTATTTGAAGGATGTTCCGGAAACGACGATTTTTCTGTTTGTAGAGCAGGATGTGGATAAGCGAAGCAAGATGTATAAGGCTGTAAAAAATGTAGGATATATCTGTGAAATCGGAAGACAAACGGAAGCTACTATTGCACAGTGGGCGGCAGGATTGTTCGCTCAGGATCAAAAACGAATTACCAAGGCAACGATGTCTTATCTGATTTCCAATGTAGGAACGGATATGGAAGTTCTTTCCAGGGAAATTGACAAGCTGATTAGTTATGCATTAGACCGCAATACGATTACACAGGAAGACATTGATGCAGTTTGTATTAAGCAGTTGACAGTACGCATTTTTGATATGATTGATGCAATCTCAGTGAAAAATCAAAAGAAAACCCTGGATAGCTATTATGAACTGATTGCAGAAAAGGAACCACCAATGCGAATCTTGTTTATGATTGGAAGACAGTTTAATCTGATGCTCCAGGCAAAAGACTTATCTGCCAGAGGAATGAGCAGAGGGGAAATAGCAAAAGCTATGGGAGTGCAGGATTTTATTGCAGGAAAATGTATGAATCAGAGTCGGAATTTTTCGGCAAGAGAGTTGAAAATGGCATTGGCAGAAAGTGTGAAAACTGATGAAATGATTAAAAGCGGTGGAATTGATGAAATGATTGGTGTGGAAATGCTTTTGATAAAATACAGTCAGAAACAATAAAAATTCTCGAGAGCGATGTATCGTTTTCTAAGGATTTTTTAATATTGACTTTAGTCTGTTCAAAACAATCACGCAACGTGTGATTGCTTTGAATTATAATCCACCTGCTATGCGGGTGGTGTCGATGTGTTATACAAAAAAATCACCAATCCGTTACAATATAGTTGTTCAAGCTACAATTGTAAGAGAGGATGGTGATTTTAATGGCTAATAAATCTAATGGATTA
>JAILRZ010000165.1 GCA_024697845.1 Eubacterium sp.
CCATTATGATGTAGTTTATGATAAAATTGCATATTGCTCTAATGACATTAAATATGTCTTAGATGTAATTGACTGTGATAAATACATTCATATGTCTAGCACATCCGTTTATGAGCCAAAAACAATTAATACCAAGGAAGATGATTTTGACGGTTTTGAAAAGGATGTAATATGGTGCGGTAGATTTGATTTTTCTTATGAAGAAATTAAAAGACAAGCAGAACGTGCCTTATGGCAAAAATATGGTGATAAAAAGTGGATTGCTGTCAGATATCCTTTTGCTATTGGCGAGGATGATTACACAGAAAGACTCTTGTTTTATGTCGATCATACAATGAACTCTAAACCGATGAATGTTGATAATCTTGATTGCCAAATGGGGTTTATACGCTCGGATGAAGCTGGAAAATTTTTGGCATTTCTTGCGAATAAAGAAATTGAAGGAGCAATTAATGGAAGTTCATCAGGTACTATTTCTATTAGAGAAATTATCGATTATGTAGAAAAGAAAACAGGTTCAAAAGCCATTATCTCTGAAGATGGCGAGGATGCGCCATACAACGGCGAACCAGCATACAGTATTAATACAGATAAGGCACAAGCGTTAGGCTTTCAATTTTCAGAACTAAATGATTGGATATATAATCTTTTGGATTATTATATTGATAGTTTAAAATAAAAATATACTTCCAATCATCAGATTGATTATATTATAAACAAATATACTTAAAGATAAATCTCGCAATTTGAGGAGATAAATTTATGAATGGAGTAATCCTATACCAATCAAAATACGGTGCTACAAAAAGATACGCTGAATGGCTGTCTGAGGAAACCGGGTTTAAGTGTAAAGAAACAAAAAAAGCTGATATTAATGAAATTATTGAATATGATTCTATTATTTTAGGTGGAGGAATATATGCTTCCGGCATTGCAGGCTTGTCTTTCCTAAAAAAGAATATCAATAAATTGGCGGACAAAAAAATTATTGTATTTTGCTGCGGTGCATCTCCATATGAAGAAAATGCATTTCAACAAATTAAAGAGCATAATATGAAAAATAATTTATCTGATATTCCAGTCTTTTACTGTCGTGGTGCGTGGGATATGGACTCAATGTCTTTTAAAGATAGAGCATTGTGCAATTTACTTAGAAAAGTTGTTGCAAAGAAAGATCCATCTGATTACGAAATATGGGAAAAGGCATTAATGGCAGCCGTTGACAACAACTGTGACTGGACTGACAAAAAGTATATTGAACCAATAATTGAATGTATTAAGCTATAAACACCAATTTGTTAAGCATACAAATTCAGGTTTTAGGAGGTATGTTATGGAAAAATACAAATTCAAATATTGGTTTGAATGGGGTTGTTCAAAAGATAGATGTCCTTGCTTGTGGTCCGCTAATGACGCTTCAAGAGAACGCTTTGGCTACAATGTTGATTTAAACGAATTACCACTCTCCAAAGATTTAATTAATTTTCTTTTTAAAATTGGTATGGAATATGATCAAGCACTGGACTGGGATTATCCGTCTAATCCCCTTCGATGGTCACCAGAAGAAGAACAATCCTTTTTAAAAAATGCAAAGGAAGGCTACTTACGTCTCCAACAGGAACTAGGCAGTAATTACGAAATAGAATTTTGTCAAAATTTTTAGTCCGGAATTTCAGACCCCACCCTCCGAAAACCGGATACTAATATCATTGTTTTTTAATTATTTTTTTAGCAGGGTTTTAGGGTGTCCCCTAACAAGAATGCATTTGTATACACAAACGCGTATCCTGCAACAAGACTAATCGCCACTCGGCCCACTAAAGTTTCAATTCGCTCCCTTTTTAACTTTCTTGTACACCATCATTCCATTGCCGTAAGGATCATCTTCTGCTCCAAATTCTTCATTTACAAAAGTATATCCACATTTTTCAAGAACTCTTGCTGATGCACCGTTTCCATGCACAACACGACCATGAATAACCTCTGCTCTCATATGTTCAAAAGCGAACTTCGTCATAGCATTAAGCAATTCTGTGGCATATCCTTTTCCGCAATACTTATCACTAATCTGATATCCTATTTCAACCTCATTTTCTCTTCCTTCGACTTCGCTTACACCGGTATCACCAATCAATTCTCCTGTTTCTTTTAGCAAAACAGCTAATACAAAAGGTAAACTGTTTTTGTCTACACAGTCACGATAAAACTCAATTGCTCCCTTTGCCTCATTAATATCAGCGTAGCACTCATTCGGAAACCATTTTTTGACTTTTTCTTCCATATGATTATGGTAAAGTCTGTTTGCATCTTCTATTTCAAATTGTCTAATCATTAAATGTTCTGTTTCAAAAAACAATTTCATAATTATTTATTCTCCCTTAATTAGTGTTAGCAATAATAGACGAAATAAAATTCTCAATAATTTCATTCACTTCATCCGGACAATCTTCATTCGAATTGTGTCCTGCTCCCTTGATAATGCACAATTCATAGCCTGTTCTTTCTGTCCACTTCTTGTTATATGAACAAACTTTACCCACCTTATCTTTTTCACCAAGTATCAAGATAACAGGGCACGAAATATCAATTTCCTTATTCTCAGGAATAAATGCAGCTTCTCCGACATACAATAAATGACACAATTCTTGTTTATTATAATCAGACAACATTTCTGACATTTTATTTTGCGCATATTCAGTTGTACCACATGCTTTAGCCATCGATTTTCTCAACATTTTATCCGGAAACATCTTGCTCATCCACTCTAACTGTCGCAACCAAAACAAATCAGACTTTGAATAATAATTTCCAAATGGCGCGCTGTCAATTGCTACAAATCCTTTAACCAAATCCGGATAACAACTTATAAAAAACTGTGCAATCATTCCTCCAAGAGACTGTCCTACAAGAATCACTTCACGAATCCCTTCTGTGTCCAGTATTTTCTTCATATCAGCTGCGACATTAGAATAAGTAAATTGTCCGTAAGGTCTGGATTTTCCATGACATGGGCAATCCCAAACTATAATATTATACTTGCCACCAAAAGCTTCAATCTGTTTTTCAAACAGCGTATGATTTCCTGTTATTCCATGCAGGAAAAAGATAGTCGTCGCATCTTTATTCGATGTCCAATAATATACTTTTCCTCTTTCTGATTCTATATTCTTTTCAATCATAATCTTTCTCCATCTGTTTGACTTATAAAACCTTATAGACTAGTATTATATTATCATAATTAATGGGAGGTGTGTGTTTGAAATTTAGTTATCGTGTGGAAGTATGTGCGGCATAGGCTGTCATATTTCGATAGCCTGTGCATTCTAGCTTAACAATAACTGTATTATGAATTTATTTCATATCACAGCATATGATAGGAGGCACATACATGGGCTATATAAACGG
>JAILRZ010000203.1 GCA_024697845.1 Eubacterium sp.
CAATCCACATAGAAATCATTTCTGTTGTAGAACCGGAAAGTCTTGCAACAAATCCAAACGAAGATATTCACGGTAGAGGATTTGTTGCTAGACTTTCAGGTTCTACAACAGAAATGATTTCTATGTGGATTGAAATGTTTATGGGTGGTAAAGTATTTACTTACGAAAATGGAGAATTAGTTCTGAACTTCACACCAAAGCTTGCAAATTGGCTCTTTGACGAAGGAAAGGCTACATTCAGACTTCTTTCCAACTGTGATATTACCTATGTAAACAACACAGGAAAGAACACTTACGGAGATGATGCTGCAAAGGTTTCTAAGGTTGAAATCGATGGCGAAGTAGTTTCTACAGAAGCTAAGATTACAGGAAAACTTGCAGAAGATGTTCGTGATGGTAAAGTAAAGGCAATTACTGTATATTTCGAGTAAGAAATAATTTATTTATAGTATATTTTTAGACTATATAAAGAGGGGCGACTCAAATATATTTTAAAACAATAGGCCGCAATTCGTTAGCCGGGCGAGCAAAGTTACAGGCGCGAAGCACTGTTTGAGCGTAGCGAGTTCGCGAGAGCGCCTGTTAATCGGCGACGCAGCCCGGGTAGAATTGCAACGTGTTTTAGGATATATTTGAGTTGCCCCTTTTGAAATAGTTTTGAAAATTATAGGAGAAAAAAATGAGTGATTTAAAATATTTAGATACTAAGGGAACCTTTACCTTAGATAATCCGGATTTGACCAGTTATATGTATTTTCCACTTTGTAATGAAGCCGGAATGATGAGTTCCATCACACCGGATTTAGGTGGCGATATTAAACTGGATCAGAACACTTTCTTATTGGAGCCAGTCAGCGCCGAAAATCTTCACAATAACAAATCCAGCAGAAACTTCTGGGTTTATGTGGAAGGAAAAGGCGCATGGTCTGCCACAGGCCGTTCTGCAAAGCAGCAGGCACAGCTTTTTGATGAAAGCAAGGAACAGGTCAAGCTGACTGCAGGAATTGCATGGCATCAGGTTGAAAGAGAATCAGAAGAATTTGGATTAAAGGCTGTCTTAACATCCTTTGTACCGAATACAGAAGATAAAGTTGAATTAACAAAAGTCGAAATTACCAATACATCTGGGGAAACACAGAAGATTACTTCTACTGTGGCAATTCCAATGTATGCCCGTTCTGCAACAAACATCAGGGATCACAGACACGTAACCTCCCTGCTTCACAGAACACATACAGTGAAAAACGGAATTATGATTTTCCCTACATTAACTTTTGATGAAAGAGGACATAACAAAAACACAATTTATTACAGCGCCTTGGCAAAGGAAGATGTGAATGGTGAAATGACTTCGCCGGTAAGCTTTTGCCCAGTGACAGAGGAATTTATCGGGGACGGTGGAAATTTTGAAAATCCATATTATGTCATGAAGAACGAACCGTTACCATATGTTGCAGGACAGCAGGTGGACGGTTATGAAACGGTAGCAGCAATTCGCTTTGCAACCGGGGATATTGCTCCTGGAGAAACAAAGACATATATTGTGGCACTGGGATATGGAAATTCAGAAGCTGACATTACAGAAATTAGCAAGAAATATTTAATTACAAAGCATTTCGATAATTTATTGGAACAGACAAAGAACTTCTGGCAGGATAAAATTAATGTTAGCTATTCATCTGCAGATACGGATTTTGATAACTGGATGCACTGGGTAAACTATCAGCCAATGCTTCGTCGTATTTACGGATGTTCCTTCCTTCCACATCATGACTATGGAAAAGGTGGTCGTGGATGGAGAGATTTGTGGCAGGATTGTCTGGCACTTCTCATTATGGAACCGGAACAGGTTCGCCAGATGTTAATTGACAACTTTGGTGGTGTTCGTTTCGATGGAACCAATGCGACAATTATCGGAGCAAAACAGGGCGAATTTATTGCCGACAGAAATAATATTACCCGTGTTTGGATGGACCATGGTGCATGGCCATATCTGACTACAGAATTATACATTCAGCAGACCGGTGATATTGAATTCCTTACAGAAGAAAATACATATTTTAAAGATATTCAGGTTTGCCGTGGAGAGGGCAAGGACTGGGAATGGAAAGATGCTCAGGGAAATCAGCAGTTAACA
>JAILRZ010000209.1 GCA_024697845.1 Eubacterium sp.
CTCAAAAACAACTGCGACCATCTTGAGGAGAACCGGCAGAAGATAACGGACATGGAGAATGAGCTTCTGCGCCGTTTGAAAGAGACCGGAATCGGGTTTGTGCGCAACGGCGGATCGGACAGACTGCCCGGACTAATCAGCCTTTCCTTTGCCGGAGCCGAAGGAGAAGCCATACTCCACAGAATGGATCTTCTCGGCATCTGCATATCCACAGGCTCAGCCTGCAACAGTAAGCAGACGGAAATCTCTCATGTCCTTAAAGCAATCAATCTGGACGAAGAATACGCAAAAGGAACAATCAGAATCTCGCTCGGCAAATACAACACAATGGAAGATGTTGAAAAAATAGTCAACGGACTTAAACAGATTCTGAACTGAAGGGATGCTTTAGTCTGAGCATCCCTCTGCTAAAATTTTTACTCGTCTATTGCTTTGTTGGATAATTTGCTCTTATTTTCCAGATGTGTTTCATATTTCTTAATTATATAATTAATTGATAAAGGATCATTGTAGTTGGAGTCTTCATGAAGGAGTTTTCCAAGTCCTTTATAGAACCACGCATCTAATGATAGAAGTCTATTCCCTTTTGAATTAATTTTCATATCTGAAAGACCGCTGTCGTAATAATTTTTCATTTTATCGTCATCGGGATAATTATCGGGATATATCTCTGGATCTAACACACCTTTTGATTTTAACAAATATTCTGTTAACGGTGTTGTAGATTCAGGGTTACAATGGCATTGATAAACGTACTCCATTGGTTGTATATTGTGTAATTTTTCGCCATACTCATTTTTTTCTGTCATGAATTCCTCATATGAGAAGTATTTATCTGTTAAAGAACAACCGCCCCTGTCCCCATGACCGAATATCCAGATTCTTTTTATGTTTTCTATCTTGGGTTTTGTCAGAACGGAAATAATATTTTCTTCGTACAGGCAAAAATAGATCTGGAAATTTTCGTGGTATTTTTTTAAAACTTTAATGAGTCTCGGAACTGGGAAATCGCTGACATCCATTATTTTTTTTGCATCATGTGGCAAAATTATAGCCGTATGTTCTTCGGATTTATCCAAAGTTATGTTTGGCAGGATTTTTTTTGCAAAAATATATAATATGATTTCAAGTGCTAAACTGACGATTCCTAATGTTATTGGTATGTAGATAGACATCACATGTATAAATATGCCAATATGACCATATATTGTCCAAAATAACAAGAATACCGATAAAATAAATAATATTTCAATAACTATCGTTATTATTGTAGAATATCTCTGCTTCAACTGCTTTCCGATCCAATATAAAGACCACACTGTTGAAATTATGATACCTAAGATAATAACACCCATGATGAAATAATGTAACTGCACGGGCACTTTGGATATTGATGATATCGATATCCAATTCAATAATGGAATAGCTATAAAAAATATTTCCCAGATAAATACATTGATCAAGCGTTTCGAATAATAATCTTTATAGGCTTTTTGATTATCATTTAGTTCATTATTTTTAGTAAACATGTTTAATTCCTTTTAAATTTCTGCCTTTCATCAAAATGATCGGCAATTGAACATCTCTGAAATAATTGTCGGAAATGTTTCTGAATTATTAATAATCATTTATCCTTTTTAAGTAAAACGCCTTGATTGCATGAGACATTTTCAGATGCTAATCTTCCGAACAGTTTAAAAAAAAGTAAGAGTTTTCACTCTTTCATAAAAATTACAATTTGTTTGTGATACTAAACAGAATCGGCATCTCTTCATCAATCAGATACTGATTCCGTGATGTCATGATTCTGGGTGTCTCAACAATTTTTGGATCTATCTTGGCATACTTTCCGTCTTTTGTGTCCTTCAGAAAGGTAAATACAGCCTCACATTTTGCATCTTTCGTCGGTTTCATCGTAAATATCCTCCAAGTACGTCAAATCTGCATCATCATTTACTTTTTTTTGGGTAACATATCAAGGTCATTTTTTACGGCTTTTAAGTCAATAACATTTCCGCAGTCACATGTAAAGGAATCTTCCTTTGGAAGAGGTTTTACATTCTGCTTCTCCATTTCAACATCTATATTATTATTATCGACAAGTTTCTTGAAAAACTTATGCCTTCTTCCACATTTAGCACATG
>JAILRZ010000004.1 GCA_024697845.1 Eubacterium sp.
AAAGGTAGATGGTTCGATTCCATCTTCTGGAACTATGCTGCAGTCAGATGGTAGTAATTGAGAATAAGAGTTTTAGTACCTGAAAAAAGAGTTATTAATTAATCCTTTCGAAAAAAGTAGTGTAAATTGTGTTTTCACTGACTGCAGCAGAACTAAAAAGGCAAAGGAAGGAAAGACATGAAGAAGATACGTAATCCAACAGTTGTTTCTTATTATAAGAAGAAACATAATTCATTCCAAAAAAAATAGTTAAAGTTGAGAGAAATGATTGGGCTTGCGCACTAACAACAATCATTTTCAGTTTGATTCATGCAGGGAGCCGGGTAGTGCCGGTTCCCTATAAAAAAAGGGCGAAGTAATAGCCCTTTAATAACTCGATATTCATATTATACTTAGGACGAAAAAAATATATGTACATCAAAAAGACATGGAAATTTAAAAATTCAATAGAGGTTGAAAAGTCATACACAGCAAGATTTGGGAAGAAGGGAATGAGGCATAACCCAAAGATTAACAGTACTCCGGAAGCAATGATGAAACATAACCGGAAGAGAGCTGTAGATAATCTCAGAAGATTGATTAAGTTTAACTTTGAGCATGGATTCCATCTGGTACTGACCTACAGGAAGACTGCCAGACCGGATCCGGTACAGGCCCATAAGAACTTGAGCAATTTCCTGCGCAGAATGAAATATCATCTGGACAAGATGGGAGTAGATTTCAAGTACATCGCTGTAACAGAGTATGAGAATGTGGCAATCCATCATCACCTGATCATTAATAATGTTCCGGGGATGATTGAGCTCATCAACAAGCAGTGGAAGCACGGACAAGCTAACTTCACATCAATATATGAAAATGAGGATGTACAGACGCTTGCAGAATATTTGGTGAAGCAGACTGACAAGACCTTTCGGAATAATCCTGCAACAAGACTGCGCTACACACGCAGCCGTAATTTGATTGTACCGGAGCCGAAGGTGGAGATTATCAGAGCGAATGAATTCCGGAAGACTCCATCAGTACCAGCAGGCTATACGTTGGACGTGGACTCTCTGGTGCAGGGTGTTTCTAGTGTGACCGGATATGAATATCAAAAGTACACGTTGAAGAAAATTCAGAGCGTGAGGAAGAGGAGGTAGAGAATGAAAGAACAAGAAAAAAGAATCTTCATGGAGGAGTACAAGAGAAAACTCTCAAAAATGAAGGCTGAACAATTAAGAGATGAATGGGAAAAAGTAACAAAGTCGCTTAGAGGAGAAAAGTAGAATGTCTGTAGCGTATGGAGAGCAAGAAGTCATCTGTCCGTATTTTGTCGGAGAGAATAAACAGAATATTTTGTGTGAGGGCATCTGTGAAGGAACAAGAATGATGTCTTCTTTTGGACGCCCCTCGGAAAAAGAAACATACAAGATGAACTTCTGCAATCGTTATGCGTATATGGACTGCCCCTATGCAAAGATATTAGATGAATTGAGATACGTGGAGGAAAATATGGACTACGAGAAGAAACTGAAAGAAGCAAATGAGCAGATTAAGAAACTGCAGGAAGAAAAAGCAGAGATAGAAAGAGATAATAATGCGCTAAGGCACCAGGTTGATTGGAGAGAGCGTGAGATGAATAAATCAAAAGCAAGTGTGGATTCCACAGAAATGCTTACAAAGTATCTTGTATATCAGCTTGCAGGAAAAAAGGAACTGAGAGTCTCAGTAGAAGAACTTAAAGAATTCCTGAAGAAATATGATTTAATTGCCGTGCAAGATAAAGTGACTGGTGAATTGGTATTTAATCTCGTGGATAAGGAAAACAATAAAATTTTGGATGATAATTACAACGATTATGAAAAGCATTGTGAACAGATGCTAAAAGAGTATTCAGGAAGAAAAGTATATGCTGGATATGTTCGAGTAAAGCAACCTGGACCAACAGAAGACCGGTTGGCGATTATAAAAAAGGCAAAGAAGATTGTGAAGAAGCAGGGAAAAGAAACATTTCCGAAAGAAAAATTGTCTAAATTGGAATTTCAGGATGAGGTTTTCGATAACCATGAAGGATCAATAATTGTTGCTTGGTTTGCAATCGAGAAGAAATAATGCAAAGGACTTCATAAGAGGTCCTTTTTTTGTGCTTGTTAGAAATTAAAAGACCGCTTTTGCTAACCTAAAAGAAAAAAGGAGTAAGATTTGGATACTATTAACTGGGATGAACTTGAAATTGAATACATAACAACAAAAACAACTTACAGGAAATTAGCTGAACAGCATGGTGTCGCTAGAAGCACGTTGGAACGACAAGCGAAGGAAAGACAGTGGACCATAAAGAGAAGGCAGTATTGGGACAACATAAAGGCAAACGCGCTCGCACGTGCAGGCGCACGCGAGGAAGATAAACTTGTAGCACTGCAGGAGATTGCTGACAAGATGGTGAATCAGCTGGGAAAGATCATGAAAGACAGCAAGCAATTCCGAAGACATGTTGCAGAGGGCTATGATGAAACTGGAAACGTCAACATTGTTGAAGCGGTAGTGGATAAGTATGACATGAAGGCGATTAAAAACTTTACCGGTGCAATGAGAGAAATGACCGGAGTCATCAGAGACTTGTATGAGTTGTATCCTGAACCGGTTAAGCAGCAGATGAAGATTAACAGGGATAAGATTAAGCTTGAAAAAGAAAAAGTTAAGATTCTAAGAGAGGACAAACTTCCAGATGTGTCAGGAGAAGAATTTGGTGTTATTGAGATAGCAGAGAAGATGGAGCCCCCACAGGAAGAAGGTGAAGAAGGTGCAGAAGATATGGACACCACAGCCGAGACAGAAGGCATTTCAGAGTAGATGGGAGTTTGAAGCGTTCTTTGGTGGTGCAGCAGGTGGTGGAAAAAGTGATGCATTGCTTGCAGAAGCATTAAGGCAGATTGATAAAGAACAATACAAAGGAATTATATTCCGTAGATCCTTCAGAGACTTGGAAGAATTGATTGATAGAAGTGAATATCTCTATAAGCGAACAATACCAAAGGCGCGGTTTAACCATACCTCTCACGTCTGGAGTTTCCCTTCCGGAGCAAAGGTGTACTTTGGAAACATATCCCATGACTTTAAGACCAACTACCAAGGTAAAAGATATGACTTTGTTGGATTTGATGAACTTACGCACTTCACGTATGACGAATATATTTATTTGTTCTCTCGAGTGCGACCGTCTGCCCCTGGAATGATGAACTATATCCGTGCAACAGGGAACCCTGGAGGAATAGGACATGGATGGGTTAAGAACCGTTTTATCACGGCTGCACCACCAGAGACAACGATTTGGCAAAAGTTGGAGATACCTACACCGGAAGGTGATGTGATAAGCGTTAAGAGACCAAGAATATTTATTCCATCGTCCGTGTTCGACAATAAGATTCTATTATCGAATAATCCGGATTACGTGCAGAACCTTGCAATGCTACCAAAGGCAGAAAGAGAAGCATTGCTCTATGGAGACTGGAACAGTTTTTCAGGACAGGTATTCACTGAATGGAGAGATGATCCAGCACATTATGATGACCATAGATTTACACATGTAATTAATCCGTTCCTGGTACCCGCAAGCTGGACAATTATATGTGGTCTTGACTGGGGATTCTCGAAACCATTTAGTGTTGGGTGGTATGCAGTGGATCATAATGGAACAATTTACAGAATACGTGAATACTATGGATGCACAGGAACACCAAATGAGGGATTGCAATTGGACCCCAATAAGGTGGCACAGAAAATTAAAGAGATAGAGAGTACAGACCCGAACTTGAAGGGAAAAACGATATCAAGGGTAGCTGATCCGGCTATTTTTCAACATTCTACCGGACCATCAGTAAGTGAGATGATGGAAGAACATCCATTTTATTTGTTGTGGGAACCAGGAGACAACGCAAGAATTGCCGGAAAGATGCAATACCATTACAGACTGGCATTTGATGAAAACGGAAAATCGAAATTCTATGTCTTTAACACAAACAAGAACTTTATCCGGACTTTCCCGAACCTGGTGTATTCGGATACAGATGTAGAGGATATTAACACAGATATGGAGGACCATGCATATGATGAGGGACGGTATGTAATGATGAGCAGACCGATTCCTCCAAGAGAGATACAAAAGAAGATTACAATTCCAATGGATGATCCGCTGGAATTGTACAAGAATATAAAACCTTATGGAATGTAAAGGAGAGAAAAATGGCTAAAAAGAAACCAATTACGAATGATGAGGTAATAAAGGCAGAACAGATACGAAGAGAGTACAGAGATGCAAGAAAGCATCTTGACCAAAGAGTAATTGACAATGAAAAGTACTGGCAGGTAATGCACAACGAAGCAAAGGACACATTGACCAACAAGACAAAGGATGAATTGGAAAAGAACCCAAAGACTGTGGAGAAAAAGAATATATCTGCGTGGCTGTTTAACTCTGTTATAAACACACATGCAGACTATATGGATAATTTTCCAGAACCATATATCTTGCCAAGGGAAGAATCAGATAGAGAGACCGCAGTAGTCCTCAACAAGATAGTGCCTACGGTTATGAAATACAACAAGTATGAGAGAACATATAGCCAGTGTGCGTATGATAAGACAAAGAGTGGGACATCGGTTACAGGAGTATTCTGGGACAATGACCTGATGGATGGAATGGGAGATGTTGCCATACGAGAAATCGATATTTTGAACATTGACTGGGAGCCGAAGATTGATGACATACAGGAATCAAATAACATATTTATTTCTAAGATGGTAAAAGCAAAGGACATTGAGGAAATGTATGACATCAAGGTTAAGGGAAGCGGAAGGGATGGATATCTTCCGGATTACGAAGGAAAAGATTACTATGACGAATCAGATTACGTGACTGTAGTCGATTGGTATTACAAGAAAAAGATTAAATTTTTGGATGAGAATCATATTCCAAGAATCAAGACATTACTGCATCTGTGTAGATACTGTGAGGGGAATGTACTGTTTGCTTCCGAAAACATGAAGGAATACGTGGAATCAGGATTCTATGATCATGGACTTTATCCAGTGGTATTTGATGTTTTGTATCCGGAAAAAAACTCTCCGGCAGGATTTGGAAAAATTGATATCATGAGGAATCCGCAGCAGTTCATAGATAATCTGTCAGATGAAGTGTTTGTGAATGTTAAATGGAATTCAAGACCTAGATGGTTATCCAAAAAAGGAAATGGAATCAATATGGATGATTATCTTGATATTGATAAGACAGTAATAGAGGTGGATGGAAGAATAGATGATGATAGTCTCAGACAAGTCGATGTTAAACCAATTGATCCTGCAATATTTTCTTTTATTCAAGGAAAAATTGAAGAATTAAAAGAAACTTCAGGAAATAGAGATTTTTCGCAGGGATCAACATCATCAGGTGTTACTGCCGGTAGTGCTATTGCAGCGTTAATGGAAGCAGGAAGCAAGTTATCGAGGGATTCTATCAAGAATACATATACAGCACATAATGATATTTGTTATATGGTGATTGAATTAATGCGACAGTTCTATACGGAATCAAGAGTATTCAGAATCACAAATGATAATTCATTGCCAGATGAGAATGGAGAACAGCAGGAACAGTTCCAGTTTGTGGAGTTCTCAAACAAAGCGTTACAGCCTGAAGAAAAGGAAATCAATGGCGTTATCTTTTCAGGGAGAAAACCAATTTTTGATATTGAATGCAAATCGCAGAAGGCTAGCCCATTTAGCAAATTGGCACAGAACGAGTTGGCAAAGGAAATGTATCAGTTAGGTTTCTTCAATCCACAGTTAGCAGATCAGGCGCTTTGTGCACTTGATATGATGGAATTTGAGGGGAAGGAGCAGGTACTTAATAAGATTGCGCAAAATAAGAGCTTACTTGAGCAGTTGCAGATGGCACAGATGCAGGTGGCACAGTTATCGCAGATGGTGGCGCAGCTTACCGGTGAAATGCCAGTAAATGGACAAATGGGAAGTGAAATGGCACAAGCTCCATCAGGAATTAACAGCGGAATGGGTGACATCAATTCGTTAGGTGGAGAAGAAGGAATTGATACACGGAATGAGAATGCAAGGGAAATGGTTAGACAGCAGACGGAGGTGCAGTGATATGACAGAAATTAAGTTTAGTGCAACGGCAGAAGGTGTGGAATTAAGAGTTGTCGGACATGCGAATTATAATCCGGGACATGACATTGTATGTGCAGCAGTTAGTATGCTCGTGAATACATATGCATCATTGGTGGAGGATTACAGCAATGTAATGGATTTGCAGGAAATGAAAGTGAATGCAGGGGAAGTGATTATTCGCTACAGGGATGTAAAAAGTGAAGAAGCAGCAGATGAATTGAATAATTATAATGCGTTCGTCATAAGAGGGTCAAAAATGCTTCAGGAAGGCTTCCCGGATTATGTGTCGTTTACCTGCTTGTTAGAAAATTAAAAAATTAAAAATTATAATAAAAAACAGATACAGGAACATACCTGGGATGACTGATGGAGAGACATCTGACAACATGAAAGAATGGGATGACAATTCGGAAAGACGAAGGAAGGAGTTTTTATGAGAAAACTGAATTTAAGATTATTTGACGGTGCAGCAGTTCCAGCACCTGCAGCAGCGCAGGGAACAGGAACACAGTCCGGAGCTGAACCACAGGCCAATGGTTCAGAGGCAGAGAAGAAAGTAGTTTACGGTCTGGGACCGGAAGGGAAAACTACAGAAGGAGCACCGGAGGAAAAGGGAAAAGGTGGAGATAACTCTGAAACTGTAAGATTAGAGAATTACAAGAAATTCAAGAGTGAGAACAAAGACCTAATCCAGAAAGACATTGATGCTGCTATCAATAAAAGATTTAAACAGACAAAAGGATTAGAGGAACGATTAGAAGCAATCAATCCATTACTCAGTATGTTGGGAAACCGGTACAATCTGGATTCAAATAATATCAATGGTATTGTGGATGCGTTTATCAATGATGATGCACAGTATCAGGGAATTGCTGAAGCGGAAGGGTTAACATTGGAGCAGGCAAAGAAAATGGAATCCTTGGAAAGATATCGGAGAGCGCAGGAAGAAGCTGCAAACAGACAGAATGCGGAGTCAACCTATCAGGAATGGGTAGAACAGGCGGAAGCCTTGAAGGAAACATATCCAGACTTTGACTTGGATGAAGCATCAATGGATGCACAGTTTGTCCGTGTTCTTCAGAATGGTTTCACAGTTCAACAGGCTTATGAGCTTACACATCCGGATGCTATGACAGAAAGACTGAAGAATGAAGTGTCTTCTGCAATGGCAGCCAACATCAATGCTAGACAGAACCGACCATCAGAGTTGGGAATCAGTGCTAGTAAGGTGGAAGAACGGAAAACAGATGTAAAGAAATTTACAAGAGAAGACAGAAAGAAAGCAATTGAGCAGTCGATGAGATATGGTAATGGTAGTGTTCGTTTTTCTTAATCCGGAAAAGGAGAGAACTATGAATACAATTAAAAGATTAAAAAATTTATTAGTAACTAATATGGTGCTGAATCTTCAGTTATTTGATGGTATCAGTGACACAACAACCATGACAACCGGATATTCAGGTCTTTCAGATGAAATGAAGACGTTTTATTCTGATTACTTGATTGACATTGTTACTCCGTACCTTGTTCATGATAAGTATGGCCAGAAGAGACCGATTCCAAAGAATCATGGTAAAACGATTGAATTTAGAAGATATAGTCCGCTGAAGAAAGCATTAATTCCATTGGTAGAAGGTGTAACACCGTTAGGAAATACTCTCGAAATGAGCACTGTGGAAGCAACTATCTACCAGTATGGTGATTGGATTAGATTATCAGATATCTTGCTCTTAACAGCAATCGACAACAACATGGTTGAAGCGATTAATGTTTTGGGAGATCAGGCTGGAAGAACCAGTGATACCATCACTAGAGAAGTTCTTAACGGTGGAAAGAACGTGTTCTTTGTACCTGCAGGAACTGATGAAGTCATTGTACGTCATGCAATCACACCGGCATGTAAGGTGAATGTAGACACATATTTCAGAGCAGCAGCATTTTTGAAAACAATGCTCGCAAAACCAGCTGAAGATAACTACTATGTTGCTATTATTCATCCAAATCAGGCATATGACCTTATGAAGGATCCTTTATGGGTAGATACTCGTAAGTATCAGCATTCAGAAGACATTATGGCTGGTGAAGTTGGAAGAATGGGACAGGTTAAGTACATTGAAAGTACAGAATCAAAGATTTATCGTGGTGATGATCTTGCATCAAATTCTCGTACACTTCAGCTTTCTGCAGCAGCTACTGCAACTGCAACAGTGTCATTTGATGGAGGTACAGTTGCAAGTGGTGCGCTTGTTGGAAGATATGTTCTTATCGGTGGTTACAAATACTACGTTAAGGCAAACACAACCAACTCTTTAACATTACAGACAGAAGCAGCAGATGGAACGAAGACAGATGCAAGTATTACTGCAGCAGATAATACATACATCTATCCAGGTGAAGGTGGAGCAGAAGGTATTTCTGTATACACATCACTTGTCCTTGGTGCTAATGCTTACGGTGTAACTAATGTTGAAGGTGGCGCGTTAGAGCACATCGTTCATCAGTTAGGTTCTGGTGGAACATCTGATCCACTTAATCAGAGAGCAACAGCAGGTTGGAAGCTGACCAAAGCAGTTTGCAGATTAGTAGAAGAATATATGGTTCGTATTGAATCATCTTCAACATTTGTGAACCAGGCAGCTAACTAATAAGTTTATCATCCCGGTGTTCGTCACCGGGATGGAACTATAGGAGGTAAAGATGGCAAAAAAGAATGAAGAAGTAGTACAGGAAGAAGTTGTACAGGCTGAGGATACTGCAAATAAGGTGATTAAGGAAGCTGAAGAAACTGCAAAGAAAATAATCGAGGATGCAAAAAAAGAAGTTATGGAAATGATTGCGGCAGCAAATCAGCAGACAACTTATCTTCCACCGAGTGCATTCCGCAAAGCAGAGGCAGAGGAAGAGAAGGCAAGCTTACCACAGTATCTGAAAGAAATGCAGGAAAGTCTCAAGAAAAAGACTTCAATTAGTCTCTTTTCGGATGGAGAGAAGTATAAGGATGATGTATTCGTTTCAGTAAACGGAGATTATCGTTATCAGATTCAGAGAGGACAGGTTGTTGAAGTTCCGGGATTCATTGCTCAGGTGGAGAATTTATCTCATAATCAGGACATTAGAACCAATGAAATGATGAGAGCAAAGCAGGATGCCACTGAACGAAGAATGCAGGAAATGAATGGTTTGAGATAATGATAAGCCTGAAGGAAGTAATTCCTTTGGGCTTTTTTAGGAGATAGTTATGTTTGATTTTTATATAAAAGTAAGAGGGAGACAGGCGATACCAATTAGAGGACAATTAGTTGGAAACAATGTTGAAGTAGATGAGGTGTGCTTTGAATTTTCTGAAGAGTGGGATGGTTTGGTTAAAACGGCTGTTTTTTACATAAATGAAGACGAAGTGTATGACGTATTAATGGCAGAAGAGAAAGCGACAATTCCACATGAGGTTTTGGTAAATTATGAGACCGTAAAGGTTGGCGTGTATGCTACAAGAAATGGAAAAGTATATGCTACAACGCCCGTCGAGATTGAGATTGATGAAGGAATTATCGTAGGAGCTAATGCGGATCCAGGAGAGTACGAGAATATCTATGTTCAAGTATTGGCAAGATTAGAGGATATGCTGGATGTTTTATCATACCAAACAAGTGATGTGCCAGAATGGGAATTCGACGAAGATACCGGACAAGGAATATGGTATGTAACGCATATATCTCATAAAAAAATCAGAGTTGTTGCAATGGGTGCGGCTGTAATAATTAAAATACAGAGACCAGATCAAGAAGATGTTGTTTTAAGTTATGCAGATTTTGAACCGAAATCATTCTATTCTGAAGAAGGGTTCACCGTCCGCTATTATAAAGTGACTGCGAGTACAACAGAACCAACAATTATATTATATGACTACATAACGAAAATGAAATTAGCGAATATCATTTTGGATCATGATGTCACAGCAAGAGAATTGCTTGATGAATTGTGGGAGTATCTAAACGCAGTTTATATGCCAGTGGATAGAACGGTTGTAGGCTGTCCAGTACGGAATAATATCACTGCGCAACAGATATGGTATGCCTTGACTTATCATGATATGCTACCGATCACCAAAGCGGAAGCAGCTGTTGATAAATATGGCCTTGTTAAATTAGCCGGTGGTAGTGAAACGGGTAATTGGCGTAACAGAACCAATGATGAAGTTGGAACCATTTTTAATATTGCTTACGCAATAACAAGTGGTGCATGGTCCGATAATGAAATGTCAGATCAGAGCAATAACATAGTAAAGAATTCTGTAATTAAAGCTTATGTGGATGCGGTTCGAAATGATAAACAGAATAGAATACAACTTGTAAGACCTTCAGATATTGGTCAGAATGGGAGAATAGATAATTCAAATTATCAATTGGATATTTATGATATTTTCTCTACAACTTTGACCGATTTATGGATTGTACAAAGTAAGTCCAGTGATTCTGCAATCGTGTGGGCTGATAAGATTGCAAGTACTAATGGAACGTCGATTGCTGAGAATTCGTACACAAAATCTGAAGTTAATGCACTGATTGGAGCACTGGAAAAACTGACAAAAAGAAAAGTACAGGAGCTTCCAGTCAGGGGAGAAGATAATGTAATTTACTTAGTTCCAAAGACAGGCGAAACGGATGATGTCTATGATGAGTGGATGTGGATAGATAATCAGTGGGAGCACTTTGGAAACACACAAATTGACCTATCGGGTTATGTGCCTACATCAAGAATGTTAGGCAGAATATCATTGTCTAGTAATGTTAGTGCATCTTCATTTGCTAATGCGATTATTACGGCAATTGTTGAGGATAGCGGAAGTTACATGAGTTCTCTGATTAACAGATTGGATGATTTCTTCCAATTGAAAGAGAATGGGAAAGGTCTATCAACTAATGATTACACCACACAAGACAAAAATAAACTTGCTGGGATTAATATGGATACCCTACCACAGCTCTGGTTCAATAATGGAAGTACGCCACCGGCGAATCCAGAAGTATTTGAAGGATTAAAGCCAGGAGATTTGTGTTATTGCTATTACACAATTTATAACGCTTTTGTAGGTGTATATATTTGCACTGCTATCTCAATAGATAACATTACTTGGACACCCATTGCAAAACCCGGCAAAGGATTGTCATCGAATGATTTCACAGATGAATTAAAAAATAAACTCGAGGGCATTGATCTAACGAATTATGTGACCAATACAGATTATGCACAGAATAATGGCCAGAAGGGTGGAGTTGTTAAACTGTCGAGCGGTTTGTATGGAATAAAAAATATTGAGAATGGAATTATTGGAATCGTCAAACCTACTGATGCTGAGATTGAAGCACAGACAAGTGGGTGGAGAGTTATCACACCGGCTCAATTATCTAAGGCTGTAAAAGAAGGTGTGACAAATAATTCAATCACATTAACAGATGCAGAAAAGAAGGCAGCAAGAGATTGGATTGGTGCAGACGGACAGAACGGTGAGTGGGGAAAATTAGTAGATAAGACATTATCAGCAGATGGAAAGATAGCACTTGATTTTAGCGATTTTGATTTTGGCGGAAAATATAAAAAGATTAGGATTCAAATTAGAGGAACAATGGATGTAAACAATTCTAATATTTCTTTTTATCGTGCGAATATCTCAACCGCATACGGTATATGTACAAATATGGGGAAAACGGCCGAAACCTTATATGAGTTTGAACTTGAAGAAAAACCTTTCTTGAGAATGGATCTTATTAGGGAATCAACAATGACATTCAGGTCTATTTCAGCTTCGAACAATCTACAGCAAACGGCAGGTATGATTCCAATCGCGCAGAAAATGTCTGAAACTTACGAACTAAAAATTAATAGTAATAATAAC
This sequence comes from Eubacterium sp., assembly GCA_024697845.1. Classification (GTDB taxonomy): domain Bacteria; phylum Bacillota; class Clostridia; order Lachnospirales; family Lachnospiraceae; genus Eubacterium_G. The sequence goes on from JAILRZ010000004.1 coordinate 12,059, forward strand.
TTCCTTGCCGGCACGAGAGTTGTCGTGTGGGGAATGAAATAAAAAGAAAAGGAGAAAAGAATTATGAAGGATTACAGAGTAGAAGCAAAAGTATATAACGAAGCAGGAACATTGACCAATGAAAAAATCAAAAGAGAGTTTGAACATCCATTAGATGCTGTTAGATGCTACAAGGAATGGAAAGAAATGAGACAGGGAGGAACAAACAATTACAAACAGTATGGAGAAGTAAAATTCATCGTTATGGCAGAAAAAGAGATTACGGAAGTAGATGCTTTTGAAGCATTGTTTAAAGCTTAATTTGGAAAAAGGTGCGTGTTAGAAATAACACGTGCTTTTTTTATACAATGAAAACAGATGGAGGTGGAACGATGAAAGTTGAAGAATTAAATAATAAAATCCAGAAAATGAGGAATATAGATGATTACGAAGAAATCTATAGACATATTTGGGAAGTCGATGCAGATATCTGGGATAAGCTGATATCTAAATCGGAACTAAACATAGAGAGGCCTTCCAGATATACTGTTGGACAATCTGAAAATGCAGAACTGCTAGCGAATGAAAAATACATAGAAATGTATGTTTATTACGTTCTGGCGAAGGATGACATGTTATATCAGGACACAGAGAGTTATTCCAACAATATGATTTTATACAATAATTTAATGAATGAATTCTCAGCAGAATTCAGAGAAAATCATCGTTCGAATAATAAGTATCGGATTAAGTATTGAGGTGAGATATGAGGTTACCGGAATTAAATAATTATAAAAGTAAACAGTCTACAATTGGCGAATTTCTAGGACTACAGAAGAATAGAACACAAATGAATGAAAAGTTTTTTGAAATTGCAAAGAATATTTCGCATGATTATTATCCTTCAATTGGAAGTTGTAGGAGAAAGAAGATTGTAGGCGATATGGAGAATGTTCTGGGATATTGTACAACGGCAGATGGAATCTATTATGTGGCTAAAACAAATGGAACAGTTCATCTGTATTATAACGGAAAAATAGTTAAGAATTCACAAAACCAGGAGATTGTTACTGGCCTTGTGGATTCAACTAAGCAGATGGTTTTGATGGGAGCATACTTAATAGTTTTACCGGATAAAAAAATGTATAACGTTTCAGAAAAAACATGTGCAAATATGTCATTTGATTTCTACGAAACATCATTGGGACCAATAAGATTTTATCTTTCAGATGAAAACGGAAACCCGTTTGTCGTACTACCGGAAACAGCTGAAAATGCAAATATTTTTTTAGAAAATAATCAAACCACAAGGCAACATGATTCAGCAATTAAAAATATATTAAGTGATGAAAATAAACCATTCCATAATCTATTTCCAGACTATGTGGAAAGTTTTACTTCTTCATATGATTCAGGGGATGATCTGCCATTAAAAAAATGCCAACTTGTAACAGGTAGTAAAGCACTTGCAATAAGTGGAAATCAGGTTACAAGTTATGATGTGTATCTGGGAGAAAAAGATAAAGAATATGGATTTCGTCTTAAAAAATATTCTGCATCAACATCAACATGGAGTGAACCCAAATTATATGTAACTCTTTGGATCCATTACAGTAGTCTTCCGGATTCACTTAAAAAATCAATTAAAAAAGGCGATTTTATTAAGGTTGATTTTTTAAACAACAATGGAAACGTAATAACATCTGGGAAAAAAAGCTATTTGAACTTTTTTGAAAAGTTTGGAAAATACGTTGAAGTTATAAATGTTGTTCAAAAAAATGATGATATTGGATTCGTGATATCGAATTCAGGTTTGAATTATCAAAAAGTGATTGTAGATACAGTGAATTCAATCAAATGGGGAAACTATGGTTCGCAAAATGAACTAATTACAACAATTTATAGTGGCTATTTTTGTAATGGGGTTCCGGGACTTGATGGAGCGGGGCCGGTATTATCCCATGCAATAAAAATTTATAAAGATATGCCTGATTTAGATTATATCACTGTAAGTAACAACCGATTATGGGGAGTAAGTAATGATAAACATGAGGTATATGCATGTAAATTAGGAGATCCAACAAATTGGCATGTATTTAAAGGCATCAGTAGTGATTCGTATACGGCAACAATTGGAAGCTCTGGAGACTTTACCGGAGCATGTACTTATAATGACTGCCCAGTTTTCTTTAAAGACAATCGAATTATTACCTGGTACGGTACAAGACCAAGTAACTATCAGTTGGATGAAATAGAGTGTGATGGAATTAAAGAAGGATGTGACAAATCAATTGCATACATAGATGGAAATATGTTTTATGTATCTCCTAGAGGAATTATGAGATACAGTGGAAGCTTTCCGACATTAGTTTCTAAAAACCTGGGAGACAATAAACTGTTCAATGCTAAAGCAGCAGGAGTAAATGGAAGATATTTTGTATCGTGTAAAGATCAGGAAAATGTGAAGCATCTTTATACGTACGATATAAGTACAGGAATAATCTGGGAGAATACAACGCAGGAAGTGGACGGATTAATTGCAGTAAACAACAATATGTATGCAGTGATAGATAACCAATTGGTATTTTTGGAAGGAAAGAATACTCCGGAACTGTTTGAAGACTATGATGTTGCAGATTTTGGAGAAGAAGAGTGGTATTTAGAGTCGGGAGACATTATTCAGGATATTGTAAATAAAGCAGTCGTGCAGAGATTGTTTTTGAGTTTTGAATTGAACAAGGGTGCATGGGTTAGAGTTTCAATCAAGTATGACAATGAAAAGAAATGGACAAAAGTTGTAGAAAAAAAATCAGAGCAGAAACAGACTTTTAACATTCGAGTAATGCCGAAACGATGTGAAAAAATAAAATTGAAATTTGAAGGAAAAGGCGGTTTTGTTTTGTATCAGATTACAAGAACGATTAAGAAGGCGGGTGAAATTTAATGGCAGCTATTAAATTAAATAGACCACCAGAACAAACAGGAGATGTCCAGACAGATCTTGGTAATATTATTGGATATTTAGATTATTTGGCAAGACAACTTAATTATGTACTGAATAACTTAGACGAAGAAAACATCATAAGTAAGGAAAGTGAGGAATAGATATGGGTTACGTTTCAAAAGGAGTAAAAAGCAATCTTAAAGCGGCAAGAAAAACATATGGGAAATTAAACGGAAAAGGTTTTAATTCTCCATATAGTACACAGATTAGCAATTTGACTACGCAGATAGCAAATAGACCGGACTTTAGTTATGATGCTATGTCCGATCCACAGTACTTGTCTATTCTGGACCAGTATAAAACACAGGGAAATGTAGCAATGCAGGACACAATGGCAAATGCTGCAGCTCTATCCGGAGGATATGGGAATTCCTATGCACAGACTGCAGGCCAGCAGATCTATGATAATTTCATTAAACAAGCAGCAGATAAGATTCCGGATTTGTACCAAGCTGCTTATGCAATGTACCGGGATAAAGGAACAGACTTGCAGAATCAATTAGCTATGTATCAGGGACTGGATGATACAGCTTATGGAAGATATCAGGATAGATTGGGAAATGCGCAGAATGCCCTGAATTATTGGCAGGGAGTTGCAGACAATCAGAGGGCATTTAATTATCAGAAAGGGCAGGATGCATTCAATAATGATTTGGCACTGAAAAACTTCAATCATCAGGTAGCACAGGACGCATTCAATAATGGGATGGCACAAAAAAATTATAAATTGCAGAAGGCAGCTAGCAAAAAAGTTAGCAAAAATACTGGGAAAACATCAGGAAATAATAATTTAGGAAATAAAGGATTATTGGGAAATGGAAAATCTGGAAACGGAACTGATTTAGCGAAAAAAGGTACGAAGAAAAGCAATAGCACCACATCGAATTACACAAATTATCAAAATCAAATTTTAGGAGATGCTGCTCAAATGTCCGCATTAGCAAATGGGAAAAATGCCGAGGCGATACTTAATAAGATTGAAAAATGGAAGAAGCAAGGAGTAATCAGTTCTAAACAGAGAACACAACTTGAAAATATCGTGTTTAACAGTGCAGCTAAAAAAGGAATACAGATTAACAGTTTGAAAATTGCTTCAAATAACAGATAAGGAGAACGAAATATGGCAAATGATATCTATAGCAGAATTGCAGCACACAATAAGGAAGTTCGGAAAAATAAAAAACAGAAAAAATCAAATGATAGCCTTTATGAAAGGATTAATCAGCATAATACATACGTTAGAGAAACGCAGCAGAATAATAACCTCACCGGTACAAATCAGACCGGTGGGGTTCCTGCATTTCAGAATAATGGAATTCTTCAAAGAGCAGCAAGAGAAATGACACAGAGAATATATAATGCACAGCCAAAACCGATTGAGCGAATAAGTACGGAACTTCATCCGGCAGGAACTAGACAATTGCAAAGTGAATCTTTAGCGGAAAAGCATTTTAATCAAGTAGTGAAGAATACGAAGCAGGCGGCAAAGGACACAGGTTTTGCAAATACTTCTTCATATGCAGAGAGAAAGCAGATTATCGATAAACTAAGAGTAAATCCATATAAAGGAAACCTTGAAAAACAGATTAGTCAGTATGAATCAGGGAAAGAATATCTGGAAGATGCGAAGAAAAGAAATGAGACTGTTACTCCGGACAATTTTGTAAAATGGATGGAACGCAATAATCGAAACCTGGAAGATGAAGCGCAGAATATATACATGAAGCAGGGGGACGATTGGAGTACTGCATATGACAAATCAAAGAATGCTGTAAACAGTCTGAAATCTGCGGATGAGAAAGAAAAAGGTTGGAAGGAAGACAAAGAGAAAAGTGGTCTTTTGCAGGTGATTGCAAATAATAATCTTAAAACGACAAAAGATTATGAAGATAAGATGGCAGAATACCAACAGAGAGTTGATAATGCTCCAGTTGATAAGATTGGAGATATTCAGAGAGAATGGCTGGAGAAATATGATGATAAGTATCTCCATCAGAAACATCAGGAATTATGGGATAGTTTGTCTGAAGATGAAAGAAAAGAAATTATGGAACAGACAGAACTGTCTACAAGATTGAAGTATGCAGGAGATGCTTCGGATAAGAATTATGAATATAGACCTGAGTATTTAGAAGGTGCAGATGGGACATTTTATAATCGCTATGCTTATGATCCGGAATATCTTGAAAAGAAACAAAAAGAATTGGAAAAGAGATATTCCAAAGAAGATGCAGAAAACATTATGAAATTCGCGCAGGCATACGTTAACGAGGAAATGCTTCCGATTGATTTAGAAATTGCACGTGAAAATGCAAATGATAGTGACGTTGTCACGGTGTTGCTAGATTCGGCAATTAAAAATCTTGTTGGTGGTGTTTCCGGAATGACAGGTGCTATCGGGCAGAGAATGGGAAGAACATTCGGAGATGAAAGTACCATTGATTGGAATAACCAGTCTATGAGACAAATGCAAGCAGGACAGGAAATGAGAGCTGAGAAGGGGAAGAATATTGACAATGGATTTCTTCAGGCTGTGTATCAAGCAGCAGGTTCTACAGCTGACATGGCAGTTGCAAGCCCAACACTTGCCGTTCCTTTGGTAGGGAAAAGTTTGTTTACTGCAATTTTGTCATCAGAAGCAGGAACAAGCCAGATGTTAGATGCGCATAATAGAGGATTATCTGATACTGAAGCTGTAGGAGAGGGACTGGTTACAGCTATGGCTGAATATGGATCAGAAAGACTATCTCTTGAAATGTTACTTCCGGAAGTAACAAAAATAGGCTCTCTTAGAAATGTGCTTAAGCATATAGGAAAAGGTTTTGTCGCAGAAGGTTCTGAAGAAGTTGTATCCGGTACATTGACAGAGTTGTATGACCGTATGGTGGCGGATGACAAATCACAGTATAGCATAGAAGTTAAAAAATTGATGTCAGAGGGCAAAAGTGAAAAAGAAGCAAAGAAGATTGCGGACGAAAACTTTATTAAGCAATTAGGGGAAGAATTTACGGTTGGTGGCATTGCAGGAGCAATGTTTGGTAGTGTTACCGGAACTGGTGCCTATGTAATGAATCGTGCGAACACTCAAACGATTACTAATAATGGACAACAGATTATTGATAATGGCGAAAGTGAGAACCTTATCAATTTCGCACAGAATATGCGTGAGGATTCTGAATCATTTAAGAAAGCACAGGAACTTGGAAAGAAGAAAAAGGTTTCTGCAGAAGACATTGGAGAACTGCAGCAGCAGGTAATGGCTGAAATATCTGAAGAAGCAGGAAATAACTATGGGGATGTAGTCAATGAAGCAGAGGTCCGTTTGGAACAGATGGGAGTAGAAGATGTTGATACTGCAAAAGAGGCAGTAGCCAATGTCTTGACCTCATCACAGGTAACGGAAGAACAGATTGATATGATTGAAAATGTTCCGGGGGTTAAGGAGGTATTAAATAGTCTTACGATAGACTTCCCGGAAAACACGAATGCTTCTACTGCTATTGCTACTATCAGGAGTATGTCAGAAAAGGTAGAAAAGAGTGCTGCAGAGCATATTCCGGATAAGCCAGAGACAGTAAAGGCAGATACCAAACTTCCGGATGCAGTAAAACTGTCCGGAACAGAGATACAGTCAGCAGTGGAGGATGGATCCTATCATCCAACGTACAGCCTACAGAGTAGTGTAACCACACCACAGGGTCATGGAACTATTCGCGAGATTGTACATACCGGTGCGGATAATAGACAGGTTATTGTAGATTACGATAATGGAACAAGTGACCTTGTAACAATTGATGCAGATAATGATTATGTAGATGACGAAGTAGAAGGTGCATTATATTCAATGGCCAATGACATGGGATATCATGGAGCCAATGCATTGATTAGAAATGCGAATACAAATATGTTTGATAGTTTTGATTCCATCAAGGCTTATTCCGATAATGCAAGAACAATCTATAATGCAGGAGTTAATAATGATTCATTTGAAAGTGTTTATAACGGTAGTAGTCTTGCTCTTACAATGCCGGAGACTGTAGCATACAGATTTTACAATGCCGGAGTAATGGACAGACAGAATAACCAATCTGTTACAAGAGCAGAATGGAATGAAAAGAAGAAAAAGAGCACACAGCGAAGAACAACTGACAAAACAGACTATTATGACATTAAAAATTACAAAGAGATTAATACTGCAGCAGTAGCTGAAAGAATGTCCGAAGGACAGAAGGAAGAAGTGACTGCAGTTAAGAAGATTGCAGAGGTAACAGGAATTAAGGTTAAGTTCTTTGAATCAAAGAACGTGGATGGAAAACTGAAGGGGGCAAATGGTTTCTTCAATCCAAAGACCAATGAAATCTGGATTGATATTAATGCCGGAAGAACTGTCGCAGGCTTAGGTAGAACCACAATGGTAAAAACATTATCACATGAATTAACGCACTGGATCAAGAACCAGGGCGGTTCTTTGTATGCAGATTATGAGAAGGCAGTAATGGATTATTTAACAAATGCACGGGGTATTTCAAGAGAAGAATTAATCCAGGAAAAGATGGACTCCTTTGGAGGTAAAATCAGTCGTGAAGCAGCAGTAGATGAGATTGTTGCGGATGCTTCAGAAATGATGTTGAAAGACACCAAGGTACTTAATGAAGTGGCAGAAAAAAATCAGTCATGGTTCCAGCAGGTAAAAGACCATGTGATGGAAGTGATTGAAAAAATCAGAAATGCAATCCAGAAAGCATACAGCAATGTTAAAGCCACTTCTGCAGAAGCGAAGATTCTTACTAAATTAGATGGTGCAATGGAAGACCTGCAGAAGATGTGGGATAGTGCGTTGGTGGAAGCTACAGAAAATAGATTTATAAATGAAAATAGAACAAGTATTAAATTAAGGAATAAGAATGATTATCCATATAATATGCAAACTGTTATACAAGAATATATTAATTCTGTGAACGAAGAACTAGTGGAAGCATATAAAAAAGTTGTTGGTGGTAATTTAGAAGAACATAGAAATAAAATTGGAAAGGTATCTAAACATCAAATTGATGCATTTCAAACAATAGGAAATATAAATGTAGAAGGTTATGATAATTGTATTAATACTTCTGCGTTACAGCATATTAGTCAAAGGCATGGGATAGAAGGAAAACAAGATAATTCCATGAAGGATCCGAGAGATGTTGGGAGAATCCCATACATATTAGAAAATTATGATGATGTTTCATTAGTGTCATTGGAAAATGGAGAACCTAAGACAACAAATGCATTTTTACATAATGGTAAACCAGCAAAGATAATGATGTTTAGCAAAAAAATTAATGGAACATTTTATGTTGTTGAAGCAGTTGCTGAAAGTTCTTATAAAAAAGTATGGGTAATTTCTGCGTACATCAAAAAAAGAGTTACGCAGACGCCTGATGCAAATGCCCCAGGCATTGACGTCCAAAACGCTTCTGCTTCTCCTCTTACCTCAAATATATCACAGAAAAAGGAAGATAACAATGGAATTTTTTCAATGCGTTCTGATTCAGAGGGAAGGGAACTAACACCACAGCAGCAGGAGTTCTTCAAGAACAGCAAAGTGGTGGATGAAGACGGAAATCTACAGGTTGTATATCATGGAACTAATGCAGATTTTAATATTTTTGATTTAAAAGAGGCTAGAGACACCGAAGACATTGAAGGATTCTTTTTCTCAAATAATTATGAAGAATCGA
>JAILRZ010000045.1 GCA_024697845.1 Eubacterium sp.
GGCTTTTACCATATATTCTGTGATTCGATGACTTAAATAATCAATATATTTCTCTCTAGCCGCAATTTTATCAAAATCTTTCTTATCCCGGTTGACCAATGCATTCATAGAGGTTTCCAGATTTGCCCGAACCATTTCTGCCATTCTGGAAATTTCATTTACAACTTCAACAAGAACAACAGATGGTGTTGTCGTTCCGGATTTTCCGATATATCTCAAAGTCATTGTATCCTCATCATCCTGTTCGCCTTTGGAATGAATAACCTTCTTGGATAATTTCACCAACAAGCCGGAACAAGGTAATAAGATAATACATTGGAAAGTCTTAAACATAGTATCTGCATTGGCTACGAAACGTTTCTTATCCGAAGAACTGATGGCTTGCAGAAAATCCAACAACGGTCCTTTTGCAGGTGTCAGTAATATGGCGGAAATTACCACCAAGCCAACCACATTAAACATCACATGAATGAAGGCAGTTCGCTTTGCATTTTTGCTTGTCCCAAAGGATGCCATTACTGCCGGTGCACAGGAACCGATATTCGCTCCCAAGATAAAGAACAAACATGTTAACGGTGTTACCAGCGGCTGTCCACTTTTCAAAGGCACTCCTGCCAACAACACTAATACGCTGACTGTTACTGAAGAACTCTGAACGACCACAGTAAAAATCAGACCGATTAATACTGCAATCAACGGATTATCCATAGTTCGGAAAAAATCCTGTACACTGTGATATTCCGCCAATGCCTTCAGGGAACCGGTCATTAGATTAATTCCCTGGAACAAGGCTCCGAATCCGAAAATCACGGCTGCAATCTTACGAAGCAATGGTCGCTTTCCAAACATAATAATTGCAGAGCCGATAAAAATAATAAATGGTGCCACTGCAGTTAATTTCAATGAAACCAACTGGGACGTAATGGTTGTACCAATATTGGCACCAAAAGTAATTCCAATAGATTTCTCCAAAGTAAGAATTCCGGCATTTACAAAACCGACTTCCATTACGGTGGTTGCACCGGATGATTGAATAAATGCCGTAAACAATGCACCGAATACAACTGCTACGTATTTATTCTTTGTACAGCGGTCCAAAAAAGTTCTAAGTTTTTCACCGGCCGCCTGCTGCAGATTTTCACTCATATACTTCATTCCAAACAAGAACAAAGCCAATCCACTAAGAAGTTCAGTAATCTGCGCATACAAGTTTGTGTTCATTTGTTTTTCTCCTATATTCACTTCTGTAATTATGTACGGAAAAGAATATTTTTATTCTTTCCAAATACACATATAACATAGAACCGCACAATTTGCAAGAAAAAAAGAGCTCCTTATAAAGAAGCTCTTAAAATTGAAATCATCTCGTCCACATGTTTTTTGGTAATAATGAGTGGTGGTACCATTCGTAACACATCACTACCTGCAGAGATCACTAACAGTCCATTTTCTCTTGCTTTATTAACGGTATCGCTTACCGGCGTTGTCAGTACCAGTCCCTGCATCAGCCCTTTTCCACGACGAGCTGTCACATTTTCAAATTCTTCCACAAGACTGTCTAACTGCTTTTCAAAATAAGCGCCAATTTCCTGTACGTGTTCCACAATCTTTTCTTTTTCAAAGATTTCAAATACCGTATCTACGGCAATCGTTGCCAATGGATTTCCACCATAAGTTGTTCCATGATCTCCCGGAACTAAGGAATCACAACATTTTTCACCTGCAACAAATGCTCCCACCGGAACACCACAGCCTAATGCTTTGGCGCAAGTTACAAGATCCGGCAACACTCCATACTGCTGGTATGCAAATAAAGAGCCGGTTCTTCCCATACCACACTGAATTTCATCACAAATCATCAAAATATCCTTTTCATTACAAAGATCCCGGATTCCCTGAACGAATTCCTGTGTTGCAGGATAAATTCCGCCTTCTCCCTGCACTACTTCAAAAATGATAGCACAAGTCTTATTTGTTACCAACGCTTTTACACTTTCCAAGTCATTAAAGGTTGCATAACGAATTCCAGGAATCATTTTCCCAAAAGGTTCCTGATAATGAGCATTTCCTGTCAACGCCAACGCCCCCATCGTTCTTCCGTGGAAAGAATGTTTCATCGCAATAATTTCATAATCATCTGCACCATTTTTGTCGAAGGCATAACGCTTTGCAGTCTTCAATGCGCCTTCAATTGCCTCCGCACCACTATTGGTAAAGAAACACTTCTTTAATCCTGTCGCCTTTACAACTTTTTCCGCTGCCTTTACAGACGGAATGTTGTAGAACAGATTTGATGTATGCATAATCTGATCAATCTGTTTTTTCAGTGCATTCTTATATTCTTCATTACTATATCCCAATGACGAAACAGCGATTCCCGCTGCAAAATCTAAATATTTTTTTCCTTCTACATCTGTAATATAAACATCTTCTGCTTTTTCGAGAACAATCGGAAACCGATTATAAGTATGAATCAAATATTGTTCTCCCAAATCCATATATTCTTTTGCGTTCATAGTTCCTCCTTACCGAAAAATGAATCCAGCCTTATGACTGATAAAACTTTTCCTGTTCATCATCTAAAATTGCAGTTCCAATACCTTTGTTGGTAAAGATTTCCAAAAGGATACTGTGGGGAATTCTTCCATCCAGAATATGTACTCTGGATACGCCATTTTCGATAGCATTCATACAGTTTTTGATTTTCGGAAGCATTCCTCCGGCAATCGTACCATCATCAATTAATCCCTGAGCTTCTGAAACGGTCATTTCAGAAATCACTGTACTTGGGTCATCCGGATTCGTATAAACTCCTTCCGTATCTGTCAAAAACGCCAATTTTTCAGCCTTCACTGCTTCTGCAATGGCACTGGCCGCATCATCTGCATTAATATTGTATCCATGGAATTCATCATCCAAACCAATCGGACAAACGATTGGAAGGAAATCCTTTTCCAAAAGGTCCAGTAAAATATCTGCGTTTACTTTGGTTACTTCTCCAACGTATCCGATATCTTCTCCGTCAGATAACTTCTTTTCCACTGTGAGAAGTTTTCCGTCTTTTCCGCTGATTCCAATAGCACGAACCCCTAACTGTTCCACAATCTGCACCAGTTTCTTATTCACGCTGTTTAATACCATTTCCGCTGCATCCAGGGTTTCTTCATCGGTTACACGAAGTCCATTAATAAATTCCGTTTCCATTCCCAGACGATCAATATGACGACTGATAGCCTTTCCTCCACCATGAACAATAATTGGTTTAAAGCCTACCAGTTTCAGCAATGTAATATCCTGAATAACGCTTTTCATAAAGTCTTCATCCAGCATTGCACTTCCGCCGTATTTTACAACAATAATTTTTCTGTTAAAACGTTGGATATAAGGAAGTGCTTCAATCAGTACATCCCCCTTTTCAATCCACTTATCCATTTCCAATTCTTTTGCACCCTTCATAATCATTTTATTAACCTCATCTATTTATTTCATTTATTAACTTCTGTAATCTGCATTAATGGTGACATATTCATGCGTCAAATCACATCCGAACGCGGTAGCTTGTGCTGTTCCCTCATGCATATCCACCAGAATCATCACTTCTTCACAAGATAATATTTTCACAGCCTGTTCTTCATCAAATACAATCGGTGTACCATGATCAAATACCTGCATTTTTCCGGCTTCACTGACAAAGAACAGTTCCACATCATTCTGGTCAAACTCTGCTCCGGAATATCCCATAGCACAAAGGAATCTTCCAAAGTTTGCATCACATCCGTAAATCGCCGCCTTGGAAAGATTGGAAGCAACGATTGCTCTTGAAAGAGTTCTGGCATCTTCCTTGCTCTTGGCATTTACAACCTTTGCTTCAAAAAGTTTGCTGGCCCCTTCCCCATCTGCCGCCATTTTTCTTGCAAGATATCTGCACACGTCAAACAGATTTTCTTTAAAAACTTCATAGTCTTTATTCTTTTTGGAAATCAACGGATTTCCTGCCAGACCATTTGCCATTAACATCAGTGTGTCATTGGTCGAGGTATCGCCATCCACCGTAATCATATTGAAAGTATCCTGTACCACTTCTTTCAATGCTTCCTGCATCAATGTTTTTTCGATATTAATATCTGTAGTTAAGAAAGCAAGCATCGTACACATATTCGGATGAATCATTCCGGAACCTTTACTCATTCCGCCAAGGGTTACTGTCTGTCCACCAATTTCAAAGGAAACAGCAATTTCCTTGTTCACTGTATCGGTAGTCATAATTGCCTTGGAGGCCTTTGTTCCGTCTTCTAATCCGTCTCCCAATTTTTCGGACATAGCTTCCACACCTGCTTCAATTTTATCCACCGGTAACTGCATTCCGATGACACCAGTCGATGCAACTGCCACGGAAGATGCCGGCACGGATAAGCATCTGTTGACTGCTTCCGCTGTTTTTCTACATGCCGCAAAACCTTCTTCTCCGGTACACGCATTGGCAATTCCTGAGTTCACAACAACTGCATGCATTTTTTCACCGGAATTTACCAATTCCATATCCCACTGAACACAAGCCGCCTTCACCACATTACTGGTAAAGGTTCCTGCGCAGACACATGGTTCCTTAGAATAAACCATAGCCATGTCTTCCCGATTTTCATATTTAATTCCTGCAGCAGTACTTGCTGCCATAAATCCCTTCGGTGCTGTGACACCGCCTTCTATTTTATTCATAATTATCCCTCTCTCTCCTTATGGGAACATTGGAATCTGCTGAAGTCCTGCATTTTCCTCTAATCCAAATAAAATGTTCATATTCTGAACTGCCTGTCCGGCTGCTCCTTTTATCAAATTGTCTAAGGCTCCCATCATAATGATTCTTCCGGTTCTTTCATCAATCTTGAAGTTTACATCCACGTAATTACTTCCCTCTACCCAGCGGGTTTCCGGGCAAACATCCTTATCCAATACACGAACAAACTGTTCCTTTGCATAATACTTATCGTAAACTGCTTTGACCTCATCATAAGTAACATCTTTTGTCAGATTTGCATATGCAGTCACTAAAATACCTCTCTGCATTGGAACAAGATGAGGTGTGAAGTTAATCAGCACTTCTTCTCCTGCTGCATATCCCAACTGTTCTTCAATTTCCGGTGTATGTCTGTGACTTGTAACACCATATGCCTTAATATTTTCATTGACTTCACAGAACAGATTTGGAACCTTTGCTCCTCTTCCCGCTCCGGAAGTTCCTGATTTTGCATCTACAATAATTGATTTTGGATCAATGAGCCCTTCCTTAACTAATGGATAAATTGATAAGATACTACAGGTTGTATAGCATCCCGGGTTTGCAACCAATCTTGCTCCCTTCGTCTTTTCTCTGTTGATTTCACAAAGTCCGTAAACAGCTTCCTCAATAAACTGTGGACTCTGATGGGTGATTCCATACCACTTTTCATAAGTTGCCACATCCTTAATTCTGAAGTCTGCGCTTAAATCAACGATTTTTACCTTATTTAATATTTCTTCATTCACTAAAGAACCACAAAGTCCCTGTGGTGTTGCAGTAAAAATAACATCTACTGCATCTGCCAGTTCATCCATATTGTCTTCTAAACATTTTGCATCTACGATTTCGAACATATTTCGAAATACCTCTGCATATTTCTGATCTACATAGCTTCTGGATCCATACCATACCACTTCTGCCTCCGGATGCTGCGTAATCAATCGTACAATTTCAACCCCTGCATAACCTGTTGAACCAATAATTCCTACTTTAATCATTCTATTACCTCTCTTTTATCAAGTACCTTCCTATTCTAGTATCTTCTTTATTAAAATACAATCGTTTTCTTATTGCGACGAAATAAATATAACTCATTTTTTATAAATATGCAACCTTATTTGCATAAATATACATTTTTCCTTCCCATTTTTTATTTTTATGCATATTTTCCCCTTGATTTTTGCATAAAATCATTTTATAATGACAGAGGTTTCAAAAAAATATCAAGAAAACAGAGATGAAATCTTTTTCATTGCTTGTTTTTTACATCTTTGTGATGTATATTACAACTGTTGGTTATTGATAATAAACAAAATGGAGGAAATTAAAATGGCAAAGGAAAAAGTTATTTTAGCGTATTCAGGTGGATTGGATACTACTGCAATTATCCCTTGGTTAAAGGAAAATTATGACTACGAAGTAATTTGTTGCTGTATCGACTGTGGACAGGAAGAAGAATTAGACGGTCTTGAAGAAAGAGCAAAATACTCTGGTGCAACAAAATTATATATTGAAGACATTACAGATGAATTTTGTGATGACTATATTGTTCCATGCGTACAGGCTGGTGCCGTATATGAAAACAAATATCTTTTAGGAACTTCTATGGCTCGTCCTGGAATCGCTAAGAGATTAGTAGAAATCGCAAGAAAAGAAGGTGCTACTGCAATCTGCCACGGTGCTACAGGTAAAGGAAACGATCAGATTCGTTTTGAACTTGGTATCAAGGCATTAGCTCCGGACCTTAAGATTATCGCTGCTTGGAGAGATGACAAGTGGGATATGGATTCCCGTGAATCTGAAATTGAATATTGTAAGGCTCATGGAATTGACCTTCCATTTTCAGCAGATCAGAGCTACAGCCGTGACCGTAACTTATGGCACATCAGCCATGAAGGTCTTGAGTTGGAAGATCCTGCAAACGAACCAAACTATGATCACCTTTTAGTATTAGGAGTTTCTCCTGAAAAAGCTCCTGAAGAAGGCGAATATGTAACAATGACATTTGAAAAGGGTGTTCCTACTTCTGTAAACGGAAAAGAAATGAAAGTTTCTGACATCATCCGTGAATTAAACAGACTTGGTGGAAAGCATGGTATTGGTATCGTTGATATCGTTGAAAACCGTGTTGTAGGTATGAAGTCCCGTGGTGTTTATGAAACTCCGGGTGGAACAATCCTTATGGAAGCACATGCACAGTTGGAAGAATTAGTACTTGACCGTGCAACTATGGATGTAAAGAAAGATATGGGCAACAAGATGGCTCAGATTGTTTACGAAGGAAAATGGTTCACTCCACTTCGTGAAGCAGTTCAGGCATTTGTAGAATCCACACAGGAATATGTAACCGGTGAAGTAAAATTCAAACTTTACAAAGGAAACATTATTAAAGCCGGTACTACTTCTCCATATTCATTATATAGCGAATCTCTTGCATCCTTTACAACCGGTGATTTATATGATCACCATGATGCAGAAGGATTCATCACATTATTTGGACTTCCATTAAAAGTTCGTGCGATGAAAATGCAGGAAGCTGAAAAAAACAAATAAATCATTCAAGTCATAAAAAACAGACCAGCATTTGAATTTCATTTCAATTTGCTGGTCTGTTTCTTTTTGTAATCGTCAGATGATACTGTTTAAATATTCCAAAACTTCAGCTTCCGTTGCCATACTCATGACTTTTTCAGTAATTTTGTCTGCTTCTTCCTTGGTCCATCTTGCAATATTCTTTCGAACCTTCAAAACCGATGGGGCAGATACACTAAATTCTGTTAGTCCCATGGAAATCAACAACGGAATCATCTTCGGATCTGCAGCCGCTTCTCCACACATTCCTACCGGAATATTATTTGCCCTGCCATTTTTGATAATGCTTTCAATCATCCGCAACACACTTGGCTGGAACGGAGAATAGAGATAAGCTACATCACTGTTTCCTCTGTCTGCTGCCATAGTATATCCGGTCAGATCATTGGTACCGATGCTGAAGAAATCAGCTTCTTTCGCAAGCAGGTCTGCAATGACGCCGGCCGCAGCAGTCTCTGTCATGACTCCTACCGGAATCTCTTCATTAAACGGAATTCCGGATGCTCTTAAATCATCTTTAGCTTCTTCCACTAAAGCCTTTCCTTCCCGAAGTTCTTCCACAGCTGTAATCAGTGGAAACATGATCCTCACATCTCCATAAGCACTTGCCCGCAGAATTGCTTTAATCTGAGATTTAAACATCTCCCGATTTTTCAGGCAATACCGAATTGCACGAAATCCCATAAAAGGATTTTCTTCTTTGCTAAGCCCCAAATATGGAATTTCCTTATCTCCACCGATATCCAAGGTTCTGATAATCAGACCTTTATCTTTCAAAATCAAAGCAGCTTGTTTGTATGATTCAAACTGTTCATCTTCTGTCGGAAGGGAAGTCCGATCCATAAACAAAAATTCCGTCCGGAATAATCCTACACCTTCTCCATCCGCTGCCACTGCTTTCGTTGCATCTTTCGGTGTTCCAATATTGCAAAACAGTTCGTAAGAAGTTCCATCTGCCGATACTGTTGGTTTTCCACGATAGTTTTCCAATTCTCTCTTATCACGTAAAAACGCATCCCTCTTATTCGTATATTCTACAACCTCATTTCCACTTGGTCCTACAATAACAATTCCCTTGTTGCCGTCCACAATTACGTTTTCTCCAGAGGAGATGGATGCAGTAGCTTTTTCCACACTTAAAACCGCCGGAATTTCCAAGGCCCTGGCAAGAATTGCAGAGTGGGAAGTCTGACTTCCCGTTTCAGTAATGATGCCCACAATATGATCTTTATTAATGCTGGCAGTCATAGATGGCGTCACTTCTGTAGCTACAATAACAGTTCCCGCCGGCGCATCACTAATTTTAACGTTATTGATTCCCAACAAAATACTTAAGAGTGCAGTCTTGATATCTTTTATGTCCGCTGCACGTTGCTTCATCATTTCATCCGGAATCTGAGCAAACATTTCCATATACTTTGTATACGTTAAATCAACCGCTTCTTCTGCACATTTATTCTGTTTAATCAGACTAGAAACTTCTCCGTCCATCATTGGATCCTTGGCCATCTGAATGTGTCCCTCTAAAATTTCCGCTTCTTTTTTTCCGGCAGATTTTCTAAGGGCATCGGCCTGTTCTACAGTTTCCTTACAAAAATCATCGATGGCATCCTGATAACGTTTGATTTCAGCATCCGTGTCGGCAATGGTTCTTGGGGTATAATCGAGAGAATGTTCTTCAATAATCATTACTTTTCCAATTCCGATTCCTTCGGAAGCAGCTATACCTTTTAACATATCTCACCTCTTTCTATAAGTGTTGTTACCCTTGTGGGCAACAACACTTATGATTTTATTCTGTCTTATTCGCCAAATCCGCTTTCAATCATTTCACAGGCTTTTGCCAATGCTTCGTTCTCATCCGGTCCCTCACAAACCACTTCAATTTCATTTCCGCATTTAATGCATGCTGCCATAATGTTCATAAGGCTCTTTGCATTGACGTCTGTGCCATTGTGTTTCAGTGTGACATCGGAACTGAATGTTCCCATTTCTCTTGCGAAATCAGATGCAGGTCTCATATGAAATCCCTGCGCATTTACTACTGTAAGTTTTTTTGAAACCATAATATACCTCCGTTCATTCTATACACTTTTTATTCTTCTTTATTTTTTCCTTTCAGCACCGTAAGAATAATACAAGCAATTGCAGATCCGATTACCAGAGAAAGGATATACAACAACGGCTGTTTCACTGTGGCAAATACAAAGATTCCACCATGAGGAGCCATTAACTGACATTTAAATAACCAAGATAAGAATCCTGCAACACCGGAACCAATCATACAGGCTGGAATCACTTTCAGTGGATAGGATGCTGCGTACGGGATTGCGCCTTCTGTAATAAAAGACAGGCCCATAATATAGTTTACAACACCATTCTTTCGTTCATTCTCATTCCAATGATCCTTAAACAATGTAGTGGAAAGTGCAATTGCAATCGGCGGAACCATACCACCAATCATAACTGCGGCCATTGCCTCATAACAAACCACAACTTTCGGATCTGTGACTGCAACACCCTTGTCTAACAAACCTGCTGCAGTTGTTAACATTCCGGTACCAAAAACATATGCGGCCTTGTTGAATGGTCCACCCATATCGATTGCCATCA
>JAILRZ010000046.1 GCA_024697845.1 Eubacterium sp.
AAAATTAAGTAATTTACCATTTGCTGATAAGAAAGTCAGAGATTTCAATCGATTTTTCCTCGCAGGCGCATCCGACCTTGAAACTGATAAATTAGGAAGAATCCTAATGCCATCAGTTTTAAGGGGGTTCGCGTCCTTAGACAAAGAAGTAGTCTGGGCGGGAGTTGGTAATCGAATTGAAATCTGGGATATAGATAAATGGAATGAAAAAATGTCTGCTTACATTATGGGTGGCGATGAAGAATCTGAATCAAGCATTGAAGATGTAGCAGAGTATTTAGCAAGTATGGGTGTTTAAAAAAGAGAGGGCAATGAAATGGATTTCAAACATATATCAGTTTTGCTTGATGAAACCATTGATGGCTTGAACATAAATCCAGATGGAATCTATGTTGATGGAACACTCGGCGGAGGCGGACATTCCTATGAGATATGCAAACGATTATCTGAACAAGGAAGATTAATCGGAATTGATCAGGACGGAGATGCATTAGAAGCAGCAAGAAACCGTTTGAGTGAATTTGAAGACCGAATCACATTGGTTCGAAGCAATTATTGTGAAATAGAGACAATTCTGAAGGATTTAGGAGTCGAAAAGGTGGATGGGATTGTGCTGGACTTGGGAGTTTCTTCCTATCAGTTAGACAATCTTGAGCGAGGTTTTTCATATAAGAGTGATGCGCCGCTTGATATGCGGATGGATCAAAGACAGGTTCTTACAGCAAAAAACATTGTCAATGAGTACAGTGAAGGAGAGTTATATCGAATTATCAGAGACTACGGCGAAGACCGGTTTGCAAAGAACATTGCGAAACATATTTGTAATGTAAGGAAGGACAAGCCGATTGAAACAACACAAGAATTGGGAGAGGTGATTAAAGCAGCAGTCCCGATGAAGTTTCAGAAAAATGGACATCCGGCAAAGAAAACTTTCCAAGCAATCCGGATTGAAGTAAACAAAGAACTGTCGGTTTTGAGAGAATCTTTGGATGCTATGATTGAACATTTGAATCCAGGTGGAAGAATATGTGTAATTACTTTCCATTCCTTGGAAGACCGAATTGTCAAAACAAAATTTAGAGAAAATGAGAATCCATGTACATGTCCACCGGACTTTCCGGTATGTGTTTGTGGAAAAGAGTCCAAAGGAAAAGTTGTTACAAGAAAACCGATTATTCCTTCGGAAGAAGAAATAGAAAGAAACAAGAGAGCCAAAAGTTCAAAATTGAGAATTTTTGAAAGAAAGTAAAGGGTAAGGGAACGGTTCCCGGTTAGGAGGCAATATGAATCAGAGCCAGAGAAGAAATTATTACACAAGTGAATATATCGATGGAAATACTGTCAGACAGGGGAGCCCGGCTAGACGTCAGGAAACACAGAGAAGACAAATTGCAAATGAATCTGTAAGAGAATTGAAAGCACTTTCCATGAATGGAATGTCTGTATTCTGTATGGGTATGATTTCTCTTGCATGTATCTTGATGTGCGTAGTATACTTAAACATACAGTCTCAGATTTCTGAGAGCAGAAGCAATATTTCTGATTTAAAAACACAGATTAGTACAGTGCAGTCTCAGAATGATGCATTAAGTTATTCAATCAATAGCTACATTGATACAGATTATATCTATAAAACAGCAAAGAAGGATTTGGGAATGAAGCAAGCTGGAGAAAACCAGATCGTGACATATCATTCAAGCGATAGTGGTTATATGGTTCAGTATGGTGAAATTCCTGCAAAATAATTATGAGTCAAAGAAAAGTTCGAAGAAGAAAGAAAAGAAGATTAAGATTTAACAGGCAAATGTACACAAAGCTAGCACTACTCTTTTGGATAGTTGTTCTAGCTTTATTTGCATTATGTGGGAGAATTGCATACCTGAACGTTAAGAAAGGAAACGATTATTCCATTCAAGTTTTGGCACAGCAAAGTTTTACCAGCTCTACAATCCCGTATAAACGTGGAGATATTAAGGATCGTAACGGAAATGTCCTTGCTACCAGTGTAATGGTTTACGACCTGATTATTGATTCGAAAATTATTATGAGTAAGGAAGATTATCTGGAGCCGACAACAAATGCATTGGCGGAATATTTTGAACTGAACAAAAAAGATTTAAAAACAACCATAAAAGAGAAAAAGAATAATAGTTATTGGGTTGTGTTGAAAAATCTTGAATATGCTCAGATTGAAGATTTTCAGGCATATTTGAATGGTGAATTCGCCAAGACTGACGATGAAATCAAGGCTGTTGAAAACACGAAGGGAGTATGGTTTGAAAAGAAATACAAGCGTATGTATCCATACAATAACCTGGCTTGTAGTGTTCTGGGATTTACCAACGGAGACGGTTCGGCGACGGTAGGAATTGAATCCAGTTACGGGGACTATTTGCGAGGAACCAACGGTAGAGAATACGGCTATATGGGTGCCGATAATAATATGGAAGTAGTCGTGAAGGATGCAGAAAACGGTGATACGGTTGTTTCGTCTCTAGATATGAATCTTCAGCGAATTGTGCAAAAGGCAATCAAAAAGTATATGAAAAAGTACAGTCCAAAGATGATTGCCGTCGTTTTGGCAGATCCGAATACCGGAGAAATCCTTGCTATGGCGGACAATACTACTTTTAATTTAAATAAGCCATATGATTTGTCGGATTATTACAGCGAATCGCAAGTTGAAAAAATGTCTCAAAAGAAACAATCGGAAGTTTTAAATAAGGTTTGGAATAATTACTGTATTACAGATTCTTTTGAGCCTGGTTCAACGGCAAAACCGTTTACCGTTGCGGCGGCTTTAGAAGAAGGCAAAATCAAACCGAGTGACACGTTTTTCTGTGATGGATATCAGCAAGTGGATGTATTTAAAATCAAATGTCATGCCTATGATAAAGGCGGACACGGAACATTGGATATTAAAGGCGCTATTGCAGAATCCTGCAACGATTATCTGATGCATATCGGAAGCAAATTAGGAAAGAAAGATTTTGTGAAGTATCAGTCCATTTTCGGGTTTGGAACCAAAACAGGAATTGACCTTCCGGGAGAAACCAGGGGTTTGGTTTATGGAGAAGATATGGGAA
Source organism: Eubacterium sp. (assembly GCA_024697845.1). GTDB lineage: Bacteria > Bacillota > Clostridia > Lachnospirales > Lachnospiraceae > Eubacterium_G. The sequence goes on from JAILRZ010000046.1 coordinate 3,087, forward strand.
TGTCAACCTTGGCAACCAATTCTTTTGGTCAGAACTTTACTGTAAATATGATTCAGATGGTATCTGGATTTTCATCATTGATTAACGGTGGATATTATTATGAACCAAGAGTTGTAAAGCAGATTGTAAAACCAAATGGCGAAGTGGTTAAAAATTATTCAAAGACTCTGGTCAAACAAACAGTAACCAGAGATACATCAAATTACATTAAGCAGTGCTTACGTGCCGTTGTTACAGACGGTACCGGTTCTACGGCGGCAATTGATGGTTATACCGTGGGCGGAAAAACGGGAACTGCTGAAAAAGTTGATACATCAGGAAAGGGAAAAGGAAGACTGGCCAACCAGTATATTTTGTCTTTCCTCGGATGTGTACCATGTGAAAATCCACAGATTGTATGTTATACAGTGATGGATACCCCAAAAGAAAATCCGCAGGCAACCGCTTTTAATACAGACTTATGGACTTATATTATGAAACAGGTATTGCCATATATGGGGATTGAAAAATCAGCTTCATTGGAGAAGAAAGCAATTAAACATAATCTGGAAACAGAATTTTATTCCGATGGAATTATCGAAGGGGATGATGGTTCCCTGATATTGAAAGAGGAAGAAGAATAGTTCAAAAAAGGAATGAATAGATTATAATAAAAAAGTTGGAGTGTGTTTGAAAACAGTTAAAACAAAACAACGAAAACTTCTGGTAATCTATTCTTTTCTTATGATTATCTTTTTCGTTTGTATCTTTGCAAGATTACTATACTTAATGGTTTTTCAATCAGAATATTATGGGAAACGAGCTTTGGAAGTTCAGGAAAGAGAACGAAAAATCAAAGCACCTCGCGGGAAAATTCTGGATCGCAATGGGAAAATATTGGCGTCTAATGAAACTGTATGTACTATTTCAGTTATTTATAGTCAGATGACTGACAAGGAAAAAGTAATTCGTGTTCTGTCTGAAGAAATGGAAATAGAAGAAGAAATACTTCGAAAGAAAGTCTATAAAAAATCCTTGCGTGAAAAAATAAAATCAAACGTTCCCAAAGAGGTGGGAGACCGCATTCGGACCAAAGAATTACCGGGGGTAAAGGTTGACGAAGATTACAAAAGGTATTATCCTTATGGAAGCCTTGCTTCAAAGGTGTTAGGCTTTACCGGTGGCGATAATCAGGGAATTATCGGCTTGGAAGTACAGTATGATTCCTACTTAAAAGGAAATGATGGAAAGATTTTGACACCGACAGATTCGAAAGGAATCGAACAGGAAGGCGCATTAGAGCGAAGGGTGGAACCGGTAGCAGGTGGAAATCTGGTTACCAGTTTGGATTGGAATATTCAAAAGTACGCCCAGCAGATTGCAGATTATGCGCGAGAAGCAAAAGAGGCAAATTATGTGACAATTATTGTTATGGACGTCAGAAATGGCGAAATTTATGCAATGGCAAACAGCCCGGAATTTGATTTGAACCATCCTTATGAATTGCCGGGATACAACCATCGAAAATCAGGAAAAAAGTATCAGGAAATGCTGAATAAAATGTGGAGGAATCCTTGCATTAATGATACTTATGAACCGGGCTCCACGTTTAAAGTGGTTACCGCAACAGCAGCGCTAGAGGAGAATCTTGTGAATTTGAAAAGCAGATTTTTTTGCCCGGGATATAAAATTGTTGATGACAGAAGAATTAAATGTCATAAAATCACAGGCCATGGAAGCGAAAGTTTTCTTGAAGGAACAATGAATTCCTGTAATCCTGTGTTTATCCAGGTGGGATTAGAAGTAGGAACCAAGCGTTTCTATCAGTACTTTCAAAAACTTGGATTGATGAAAAAGACTGGGATTGATTTACCGGGGGAAGCATCTACCATTATTCATCCGATAAAGAAGGTTGGAAATGTTGAACTGGCCACAATGTCCTTTGGACAATCCTTCCAAATTACACCGCTGCAGTATTTGGTGGCAGCATCTGCGATTGTAAATGGAGGGAAATTGGTGACGCCACACTTTGCGGTGCAGGCAAAAAACGATAAGGGACAATTGATGGAGCAGTTTTCTTATCCGGAAAAAGAAAAGGTGGTTTCAAAGAAAACGTCAAAAACTGTTCGCTATATGCTGGAACAGGTCGTAGCAGAGGGGACCGGAAGCAAAGGAAAAGTTGAAGGCTTTCGAGTAGGAGGAAAAACAGCAACTTCGCAAAAACTCCCCAGAGGTTCAGGAAAATACATTGCATCCTATATGGGATTTGCTCCGGCAAATGACCCAAAAGTGATTGCAATGGCGATTGTGGATGAACCGAAAGGGATTTATTACGGCGGTCAGGTGGCTGCACCACTCATCCGCACTTTATACGAAAATATTCTTCCATATCTTTTGGAAGAACAGAAATGAGGAGAATGAAATGAGTACAAGTACATCCATTATTGTTGCAACAATTATTGCTTTTGCAGTGAGTATTATTTTATGTCCGATTGTTATTCCAATGTTGAAGCGATTGAAATTCGGTCAGTATATCAGAGAAGAAGGACCAAAATCTCATCAGAGCAAATCAGGAACCCCGACAATGGGTGGAATGATTATTCTGGCAGGCGTGATTGTAACATCCATCATCTTTATTGTAATGGAACACAATTACAAAATTGTTCCGGTATTATTTGTTACAGTGGGATTTGGATTGATTGGATTTTTGGATGACTATATTAAAGTTGTAAAGAAAAGAAATCTTGGATTAACAGAAATGCAGAAAATGGCAGGACAGGTTCTTGTCAGTGCAATTTTCTGTGTGTACTTAATTCAGTATTCCGGAAATGGAACTTCTGTAATTATTCCATTTACCCATGGAGCAGAGTGGGTGATGCCAATCTGGTTGTTTGTGATTTTTGAAATGATTGCAGTGATTGGAACGGTGAACGGATCCAATTTTACAGATGGATTAGATGGACTTGCTACCAGCGTAACCATTGTGATTGCAGTGTTTTTTACCGCAGTATCTGCAGGAAAAGGTACTGAACCGATTTCAGCGGCGTTTGTTGGTGCGTTAATGGGATTTTTCCTGTATAATGTATATCCGGCAAGAGTGTTCATGGGGGACACCGGTTCGCTAGCCTTAGGGGGCTACGTGGCAGCTGTTGCCTTTGTGTTGAAAATGCCGATTTTTATCATTATTGTGGCATTTATTTACCTGATTGAGGTAATATCCGTAATGCTTCAGGTGGGTTGGTTTAAATATACTAAAAAGAAGTATGGAGAAGGAAGAAGAATTTTCCGAATGGCACCGTTACACCATCATTTTCAAGAAGGTGGTTATACAGAAACACAGGTTGTTGCAGCCTTTGCTGCGGTAACTGCAATTCTTTGTATGATTGGTTATTTGGCATTATAGAAAACAGTACGAAAGGATAGGAAATAAAATGGACGTTAAGGGATGTAATGTTTTAGTGGCTGGTTCCGGAAAAAGTGGAATCGGAGCAGCTGATTTATTGAAAAAATATGGCGCAAATGTCATGATTTATGACGGAAACGAGAACCTGGATCCAAAGGAAATTTTAAGCCGTTTGGAAGATTCAACAGATGTTCAGGTGATCCTTGGTGAATTGTCTGATGATGTGATTGAAATAGTAGATTTGATGATTTTAAGCCCGGGAATTCCGGTAGATGCACCGTTTGTAAATCGTGTAAGAGAAGCGGCCACACCAATCTGGGGCGAAATTGAATTGGCTTATGTAGCATCCAAGGGAAAATTAGTTGCTATTACAGGAACCAATGGGAAGACTACAACGACTGCTTTGGTTGGAGAAATTATGGCGGCATACTATGATAAGGTAGACGTGGTTGGAAATATTGGAAATCCGTATACAACAACGGCCTATGCATCAGAGGATGATACAGTTACCGTTGCAGAAATCAGTAGCTTCCAGTTGGAAACAGTACATACTTTTCATCCGAATGTCAGTGCAGTACTGAATATTACACCGGATCATTTGAATCGTCATTACACGATGGAATGCTATACGGATTGTAAAATGAGAGTGGCAGAGAATCAGAATGCAGATGAACCAATTATCTTAAATTATGAAGATGAAATCCTTCGTGAATATGCACCGAAGCTTACCAATAAAATTATTTGGTTTAGCAGCAAGCAAAAAGTGGATATCGGTGTTTATTTAGACGGTGAAAAAATTATGTATCGCGATGAAAACGGAGAGGTTTTCGTTACGACAGTAAACGATACTACATTGGTAGGAATTCACAACACAGAGAATATTATGGCTGCAATCGCCATATCTATGAATATGGGTGTTCCTGTTGATGTGATTCGTGAAGCAATTAAAAAATTCAAAGCAGTTCCACATCGAATTGAATATGTAAGAACTGTTAATGACGTGATATATTATAATGACTCCAAGGGAACTAATACCGATGCGTCCATTAAGGCCATTGAAGCAATGACTAGACCGACAATTCTGATTGCCGGTGGATATGATAAGAAAGTATCCTTTGATGAATGGGCAGATGCGTTTGGAGATAAGGTTAAGGCTTTGGTGCTTTTAGGACAGACGGCAGAACAGATTGCTGAAACTGTTAAGAAAAAAGGATTTACAAATATTGTTTTTGCAAAAGATTTAAAAGAAGTTGTAGATACTTGTGCAAAACTTGCAGAACCGGGAGATGCAGTTTTATTGTCGCCGGCCTGTGCAAGTTGGGGAATGTTTGATAACTATGAACAGCGCGGAGACATGTTTAAGGATTATGTGAATGCGTTATAGAGAATGGAGCAATTATGGCAGTGAGAGAATATGATCCTGTTACAGGAGAAGAAATCGAACAGAATAGAAAACTGAGTGGTAAAGAGAAGTATTTTGATTACAGCCTTCTTTTCGGTTGGATTTTTATAATGCTGCTTGGCTACGTGTTGCTTTATAGTGCCAGTTCCTTTGTGGGATTATCTGCTAATGGGGATGCGGCGTTTTATGTAAAGAAACAGGTGCGTGCTACATTAATTGGACTGTGTGGAATGATTCCGGTGATATTCATTGATTATCGCTTGTGGAGAGGCTTGGACAAACTGATCTATATCGGTGCAGTTCTTTCGGTTTTTCTGGTAAAAACACCACTGGGAATTTCCAGTCACGGCGCAAAGCGCTGGGTTGCTTTGGGACCATTGCAGTTTCAGCCGGCAGAAGCGGTAAAAATCGGTGTGATTGTAATTACTGCTTATATGATTTCAAAATGTAGCCGAACCGCACTAAGTAATTGGATGACTTGTTGGCAGATTTATGCACTTTCTGTAATTGGTGCAGGAGCAATTGTCGTTTTGACATCAAACCTGAGCTCGGCACTTATTATCTTGGGAATCGGTGTGGTGATGTTGATTATTGCAGGGGCATGTAAGGAATTTGTTCTCTCTGTGATGGCGATTGGCGCCGGCGGGATATTTTTGATTACGGTAGCAGGAGAAGCATTTCGAATGTCCAGAGTTATGGTTTGGCTTCATCCGGAAGAATATTCGGCGTCCGGAGGATATCAGGTAATGCAGGGATTGTATGCGATTGGATCCGGCGGAATCTTTGGAAAGGGATTAGGAAATAGCGCACAGAAATTAGGGTTTGTTCCGGAAGCCAACAACGATATGATTTTTTCAATTATCTGTGAAGAATTAGGAATTTTTGGGGCTGCATGTATTATGCTCATTTTTATCTTTATTATTCGAAGAATGCGCGTGATTGCAAGCAATGCAGCAGATTTATATGGTTCGATGCTTGTTGTGGGTGTTATGGCCCAGATATCTATACAGGTTGTACTTAATATTGCTGTTGTAACAAACAGTATGCCAAATACAGGAGTTTCTCTCCCATTCATAAGTTTTGGTGGGACTTCTCTGGCGTTCTTGATGGTTGAGATGGGAATGGTTCTTTCGGTTTCCAGACGGATTCGAAGAATCAGATAGTGATGAAAATAGGGAACATACATGGTAAGTAAAAGAAAACGAAGAAGAAAATTAAAGAAAAAAATTAAATATTTTTTGATTAGTCTGCCGATTATCATAGGAGTTGGGGTGGTTTTGGTTTATGGTTTTCGGATTAAAAGCGTGGGGTATGTTGCTGACAAGAATCAGTTCACAGCAATCGAAGTTGAACAGTATGTTAAAAATCAGAAAATCGAAAATTCGTTGTGGTTTTGGTTTTGCAGTATGATTGGTAACAAGAAAGAATTCCCGATGTTGGAAAATTATTCTGTGACACTGAATTCTCCGTTTAAAGTGACAATTCATGGCGAAGAAAAAAAGTTGCGCAGTTGTGTGATGTTTGCGGAGAACTATTTTTATTTGGATGAAAGCGGTGTGGTTTTAAAACAGGAACCGTGCGCATATGTCGAAACAAAAAAACACAAGAAGAAAATTCTGGATAATTCCATGGGGATTTTGGATTATACAGGACTGGAAATCAAAGATGCAACACTCTATAAGAAATTAAATACAAAATCAAAGGAAGGACTGGAGGCTGTAACGCGAATGACGACTGCTTTTGATACAATGGAAATTGCATTGGAAAAAGCCAGAGAGCAGAAACTTTCCTTTAAAGAACTTAAAGTCCAGGAAGTGGCGATATCGAACGAGTACGATATTACAGTGCATATGAAAGGCGGTCTGAAGCTTGCTTTGGGAAAGGATAATCAGCTACAGGAAAAAATGGAAGATTTTGTTGATATCTATGTTAGCTCCAATGAGCAGTTGACCAAATATAAAGGAACCTTGCAGATGCAGTGGATTAGTGAGGATAAAAATTACACCTTTATAAAGGATGAAGTGAAAAAAGAAGAGAAGAAGAAAAAGAATGATAAGAAAACAGAATAAATTTACATAAAATAAAATTATTTTCATAAAATGCAATTTTCTTGTTGATATTTTTCTCAAAGAATTATATTATATACTTATGTGTAAATGGGTATAACTATGTCCATTTCTAATTAAATAGGAAAAATAGAAAACGAAGGAGGATAAACTCTTGTTAGAAATTACTACAAACGAAAGTGAAGCAGTTGCAAAAATTATTGTTGTAGGTGTTGGTGGAGCAGGAAACAACGCTGTCAACAGAATGATAGATGAAAATATCGGTGGTGTAGAGT
>JAILRZ010000138.1 GCA_024697845.1 Eubacterium sp.
ATGCGGCGAATGCCGCATCAGCGAGAAGAAGCGAAGCGGAATCGAGCTGTATGTAAATCATTCAAAGCGAATGCATCCTTTATTATTTCTCTGGAAATATTGCACAAATAAAATTAACAATGTGGTAAAATAACAGAAAAAGTCAATTTTTGACAAAAGAGAAAGTTCTTCCAATTGCTTTACGCCGTATTAGAACCTTTTGCAGGAGATTATATATATGAAAAAAGTTGTAATAGAGATGACTTATGATGCAGATATTATTTTAGTTCCAGATGAAATAGAACAGAATATCAAAAAAATACAAGAACAGTTTGATGACTGGATTCATGATAAAGCCAATGATCATCCGTTTTGGGTATATAAACATAGGAAAAAATATTGCCCTTGTTTTCGTGGTGATGCGTTTGTGTATTATTTAAATACATACATAATTCAAGATAAAAGTAAAGAAGCATGTGTTTTGGAAATGGAAGTTACTGACTACGATAAGGAGTTGACAAGTATATGGTTCTAAGAAAAGTTAAAGCAAAATCTTAGATGAATATAATAGTCCTGTTATTGGCTACTGCTTTATTAATGTCAGGGTGTCAAAAAAATAATATGGAATATGTGGAAGATAAAAAAGGGATATTTTTATTTTAAAGATAAGAATAATACATCCAGTGATAAAAATAATTTAGATTTTTTTAAACAGCCTAGCTTTAATTTCATAGTAGCAGTTTATGATTGTGAAACATCAACATTATATTATTGTGAGTATGATAGTTAAACGGACCTTTCGTTAAAGCTACTTACGCATTCCGAAGTAAGATTTTGTGTAATATAGTATATTAGGAGGATTTATGTTAGAGATATTCATTCCTAAAAATGAATACGTTTCTTTTATTGATTATGCATTAGAAACATGTGATTCGTTTAGTGTTGTATTGGAGAAGGATGATACGATACATTCGCAGTATGTCCACCAAGCATTTTATGATGTGATTTCGGGCTTTGTTGTAGAAAAAAAGAGTATAGGAACGCATCCATATTCAGGAACGGAATTTCAAGATAGTGATTTTATTAGAATTGAAAATGTAAAAGAGTTAAAATCATTATTTTTCAAAGGAACAACGCTTGAAGATTGGAATGGCGAAACATTGCCTCAAGAGTTATGCTTTTATCGAAATGATCAAATTTGGTTTTGGTATGTTAGTCATGAAAAAATGGCTTGTTTGCGGAATGAAACCAGTGCAGACATAGATTTTTTAGAAGAAAATAAGATAGAATATTTTAAGCTCTAATAATATATATTTAAAATAGATTGCTCGCAATGCCTAGTTACAAGGCGTTGCGAGTTTTTTCTTGCTAAAAAATAATTGACAGAATGGTTTATTCACGATAAACTAAAAATGAAAAGTGGTTTATTTGGAATAAACCAACGAAGCGTGAAAATGATGGATGATTTTAAAATGAGGTAGAGGAAAGATATGAATGAATTATTGTTAAAACTCATTGATATGAGTATCAAGGCAAGTATATTAATTGCAATGATTCTGGTGGTAAGAATTGTCTTTAAGAAAATACCGAGAAAGTATATTTGTGTCCTCTGGGCATTGGTTGCAATCAGACTGGTTTGTCCGGTCTCCTTGGAATCGCCATTTTCCGCATATACCGTAGTGGATAAGGAAGTGAAACAAAACACCTATATCCATCAAATGGTTCAACCGGAATTGAAACCAGCTGACCAGGTGGAAGTTGAGATGGGGGCGGAACAAAGTGTTGCAAAAAATGAGGAAGTGCATAGTGTTACGGAAGTTGAGAAGAAAAAACAGCAGATGAAGGAAACTTCTCAGGAAACAATCAGTGCTACCACATGGATTTGGTTGTTTGGAGTCATTGCCATGATTCTGTATGGAATTGCCAGCTATCTGCGAATCAAAAGAAAGGTTCGAGCATCGCTCAAAAAAGAAAAGAACCTGTACATTTGTGACGAAATCGATTCCCCATTTATTCTTGGTTTTATCCGACCGAACATTTACGTTCATTCGGGACTTAATCCGGAATCGTTAGAATATATTGTTGAACACGAGAAGGCACACATAAAGAGAAAGGATTATCTTTGGAAACCATTGGGATTTTTGCTACTGGCAATTTATTGGTTTAACCCAATGTGTTGGTTGGCATATATGATGTTGTGCAGGGATATTGAAGTGGCCTGTGATGAAAAAGTAATTGCCCAAATGGATGACCAAGGAAAAGCAAAGTATTCGGAAATCCTATTAAAATGCAGTGCCGGAAGAAGAAATATTATGGTATGTCCCATTGCATTTGGAGAGGTTGGTGTGAAAGGTCGTATAAAAAGTATCTTAAGTTATAAGAAACCAACGTTTTGGATTATTATGGGTTCCATCGTGATTTGTGTAATTATTACGGCATTGTTTATGACAAATCCGGTGACGAAATCAGCGAACAAGAAAAGCGTGGAGAAAGAAACAACAACAAAAGCAGAAAGTTCAGCACAGATGGAAAAAGGAAAACTTGTGCAAGAAGGCGAAAACTTTAAGGTATATGATATCTCAGAAAATAAGGAAGACGAAGTGACTTACAAATATCAATACTTTATCTATGATCAATCAGGAAAAGAAATAGATTCCGGCATTTGGGAAGAGGCTAATCCTTATGATTTAGAAGTAATTGGATCAGATCTTTTACGGGCAAAGAAAACAGGGGGAAGTAATGCCTGGTATTCTATCTATTATGATTTGGTGACGGCGGAAAAATCTCAGGAATTTAATACCCCTGTTGTAGAGATTCAGGATTACGTTGGTCTTTTAGAAAAGAAAGGAGACACTGTTTATTTAGTAGTTCGGAATATGTTTGACGAAGCCAAGAAAGAGAAGTACGAATTGGGAACAGAAAACTATATTCCCGGGGTGATGGATGTGAAGTATGAAGAAGGTAAAATCATTATCATTGATGATGGTTCTGATAAAATCCGGAAGGAGATTGATGTTCGAAATCTGATTCCAAAGCAGGAACTTACATATGAGGAACAAATATTAGAAGACATTTATATTGATAATCTAGACCTTATGGTTATGAACAGCGGGAGATTCATTGAGGATATCAAAAAAATGTATGAGCCCAGTCGGAAAAATGGAGGAGAATATTTTTATAATATAAATGGAGGAAAACAACTTAAAATTACCACTTATAGCGATGGAAGGATTAAGGGGATGTATTATGACAATCGGAATAAAATTAATCGTTTCAAGTATGAGCTGATAAAAAGATGTAAAAATATTGAACAACTAGAAAAGTGCGTAGGTAAAGTTTATGTTTTTCGGAAAGACACAACAATACTTAATGAGAACAAAGATACTTTAGAAAATCCTTCTTGTGAAATATGCTTCGACAATTACGATACGTGTAGAATTTTATTTGATAAAGAAGGAAAGATAGTAGATTGTGTGTATGTTGAGTATGCAGAAAAAAGATGATGGAAGTGAGATAAACAAAAAGGAGATTGGAAATGGAATATATTGAATTAGGAGAAGTTCAGCTTAGTTTTGCTGAACTGGTATGGAAACATGAACCGATTAAATCCGGGGATTTAGTAAAAATTTGTGAAGCAGAATTAGATTGGAAAAAATCAACGACCTACACTGTACTGAGAAAACTGTGTGAAAAGGGATTATTAAAAAATGAGGATGGAGTCGTTTCTGCGATTATATCAAAGCAGGAATTCTATGCATCAAAATCGCAGCAATTTGTGGATGAAACCTTTAACGGTTCGTTACCGGCTTTTCTTGCAGCGTTTGGCTCCCGAAAGAAAATATCGAAAAAGGAAATTGATGAACTTCAGAAAATGATTGATGATTTTAAAATGAGGTAGGGGAAAGATATGAATGAATTATTGTTAAAACTCATTGATATGAGTATCAAGGCAAGTATATTAATTGCAATGATTCTGGTGGTCAGAATTGTCTTTAAGAAAATACCGAGAAAGTATATTTGCATTCTTTGGGCATTGGTTGCAATCAGACTGGTTTGCCCGGTCTCCTTGGAATCACCGTTTTCCGCTTATACTATAGTGGATAAAGAGGTGAAGCAAAATACCTATATCCACCAAATGGTTCAACCGAAACAGAAACAAGATACAAAGGCAATTGCTAAAACGGAAGAAAAAATAGAACCGGTACAGGATGTTATAAGTAATGAAGAAGTACATATTGCTCCAGAGGTTAAGAAGCAACAGAACGTAGAGGGAACTTCTCAGGAAGCAATCAGTGCTACCACTTGGATTTGGCTGGTAGGAGTGATTGCAATTACTTTATATGGATTTGTCAGCTATCTGCGAATCAAGAGAAAGGTTCGGGCGTCTCTCAAAAAAGAAAAGAACCTTTATGTTTGCGACGAAATCGATTCCCCATTTATTCTTGGTTTTATCCGACCGAACATTTACGTTCATTCAGGACTAGATCCGGAATCACTGGAATATATTGTTGAACATGAAAAAGCGCATATCAGGCGAAAGGATTATCTTTGGAAACCATTGGGATTTTTGTTGCTGGCAATTTATTGGTTTAACCCAATGTGTTGGTTGGCATATATGTTGTTATGCAGGGATATTGAAGTGGCCTGTGATGAAAAGGTAATTGCTCAAATGGATGACAAAGGAAAAGCAAAGTATTCGGAAATTTTATTAAAATGCAGTTCCGGAAGAAGAAATATTATGGTTTGTCCTATTGCATTTGGAGAAGTTGGAGTGAAAGGTCGTATAAAAAATGTCTTAAGTTATAAGAAACCTACCTTTTGGATTGTTTTGGGTTCTGTTCTTGTTTGTACAATTGTTATTGCTTTGTTCATGACAAATCCGGAACAGAAGGCAGAGAATAAGAAAGTTGTTAAGAAAGAGACAACAACAAAAGCGGTGGAAGAACAGACGGAACCTGTTCAGGAAGAAGAATTCTGGAAAGACGGAAATATTTTTACTGCGGAGTTGACACGACCATACGAAGAATCCACATTAACTAAGAAATGTATTGGTCGTATTACAGAAGTGGAAAACAATGAGTTTAATATTCAAATCCGATGTGACTTTAATAAAGAATTTGATCATATTGATTTGGGAAATTACAGGATTGAAAAGGATTGCATTTATAAGGTAAACCAGGAAGCGGGAGAAAAATATCTCATATGGTCTCAAAAAGAAGTCAAAGACAAGTTGGATGAAGAAGAAAAGGGAATTCATAATTATGTGAAAGAGCGTAATGATATGGATTATGAAGGAAATGTAATTGATGGGTGCTATTACAATAATCAGGTTGAAACAGGATATTATGAGCATAATTATTTTTTGAAGACCAGTAAAAAAAGAGCATTGTGTGAAATTGAATCAGGCTATGGTGCACAAGCCGATATGATTCAGGTTTCGGGAATTCAGTTGACAAACGATAAAGTAGTTGAATTACGCAATGGAGTTGGAACAGGCACGTGGTATTCAACATTTTATAATGTGAGTAGTGATCAATTTTCAGAGGCATATTACGATGTAATTGCTAGAAATAGTGACAATGTTATTGTTTTTATGAAAAAAAAGCAGGGAAATAATAAGATTGGGGTGAAAAAACTATTTTCCAAAGAAAATGAAAGAGAGTATAGCGTATTTGAAAATCCTGCGGATACAGCAAATCCCATAGACGTTTTAGATTACAGAGCTAAGGAATGCGTTAAATTCATCAATGACAATGAAGTTATGATTCGATATTGCGATTCGGATAATAAATCTAGAAGCACTGTGCTTAATATTAATGGATATTCAGATCAGGAATTGTGTCAGAAAGCATCTGAATATTACAGCGAACATAATAATGGAAAAAAACCACCAATTATTGAAGTAGCTAGTGTCACTGATGATAATGTAGTGACGCTGCATCTATATGAAATAGTAAAGGAGTATGAGGATTTTCCTGAACATACGGCAACATGGGATTGGTACGAGGTTAATAGAAATACAGGACTAGGAAAAAATATTCTGAACGAAAAAATCAATTTGAATTTTTCGATTGAAGATAAACACCTTCTTAGTGTCCTAAATAATCAAGAAAAATTGCTGAATGTAAAAACGGGTGAAAAGCAATATTTAAAAGATTACAATGAATCCGAATTTATGGTATGCAACGAAAAGGGAAAATTTGAATATGATAATTCGAAAAAAGCGGTAAGTGAAAACTTTGTGCTAGACAGTTTTTCCTATGTAGACATGGATCAGGATGGAAAAAAAGAAGTCGTGTTGTATGAAAAGAATATGGGCAATCGTGTGATACTTAGAACTTATCAGAATAAAGTCTATGCATATTCTTTCCCATATCGGCAAATGAAAAGTATTACAAGGGATGGATTATTTGATGGTAGTTCCAGTGCAGCAGATGTATATATAGGAAGACTATATTTCAAGGGGGAAGATTGCTATTATAAACAAATCTGCCTTATGGATATGATGGATAAAAAATACATTGTCCAAAATAAGAAGGTTTCTAAAAAAGAAATTGAAGATTATTTATTACAGTTTTCCAATGATACAGTAAAAAGTTATAATTTGAAATTGCTAAATGAAAAATAGAACGAATAGTTAATCTTAAAAGAGGTCAAATTTACTTTGAACAGTGAGTTTGCCCTTTTTTTATTGCACCCTTGTGTC
>JAILRZ010000143.1 GCA_024697845.1 Eubacterium sp.
AGATGGACAATGAGAGCCATCTACAAGGAATTGGAAAAAAGGTTAAAAGAACAAAAAGAAAAAGGACCGAAGTATCGAGGGACTGTCATTGATGAATTGACAATGAAGAAAGGTATCAATCCATATAACGGAATGAGCTACCTAAGATTCACAGAGGTGCTACAGCAGATTTGAAGAAAGGAGTAAACAATGGCTAGACATATGGGAGCGACAAGTGGTAGATGGCTGTACTCTCATAAGGTATGGTGCTACTACGATGGAAATAGTACAGGATTTTCAACCCACACAAGTAAAGAGTTATCACCACAGCAGCAGGAGAATTTGAATTTCAAATTTATGCTGAACAGATGCAATTGTATGGAGTGTGTATCTCAGCGTGAACGGAGAAAACGAGCAAAGGTAGCAGTAGAGTCATTGAAAAAAGCAAGCACATGGTAGAGACGAGAACAACATATGCTACCGACATTTGTGTCGGGAACAAAAATTGCACCGGTGCAACAGCTCCTGTGGCCAAGGTGATTATAGATGCTGTAGAGGAAGCAATGGAAGCAGCAGAGCGAGGCATCAGGGAAGCGGAATATGCAGAGGACATAGAAGCTGCTAAGGAATTAGAAAAAGATTACATAGAATGTGCAGATTTTTTGAAATCACATGAAATGAAAGAGTAGGAGGAAAAGAGAAATGGCAAATACAACCAAGAACAAAGCAAAAGAATTATTTGACAAATTTGGTGAATTCGATTCATACGAGGAATTGAACGAAGCAGCAGAGGGACAACTCAAACAGGGAGATTATGACGCACTTAAGGAATTAGCAAAGGAGAACGGAATTGATCCATATGATGTGGAAGATTACATAGATGGATGCATTCATGAATTAACAACAGTATTTTCGGCCGCATTGGGAAGATTAGATGTACAGCAGGAAAAGATAGAAACAATTAAAAATCCGATTGAAAGAAGCGCATACATATTAATTTTGACATTCACAAAAGACCTATGTTCCGGAGAAGATATGGCAAGGGCTGTAATGAGGAAAGGCAAAAGAGTGAAAGACGTATTTGACGGAATGAAAAGTTCTGCAAGTAATCATAAAAATGGCAATATTGGAATGTCGTGTGGAACAGATGAACAGTTGAGACAGATAATAAGAGCCTACTATCTGCAGAACGCAAGTGAATTTAAAAAGACAATAGAAAAACTCTATGAGTAGGAGGCGGCTATGAAAAAGAGTAAATTACTGAAAATTCCTTCTCCCAAAAATAGAGTGATAAAAAACAAAAAAGAATTCAATGTTTATGCTCAAACAGAAAGGATAGATGGTCAGTCAAATCTGATTTTAACAATTTATCTGAATAAAACAAAAGAAAAAGAACCGGTTGCAAAAATCCTGTTGAATGAAAAGGAATGGTTAAATGTACTGATGGATGAAGCAGAGCAACGAACCACATATGCCAAATTAGAAAACATAGGATATTTAGCAAGAGATAAGGTTCGAGGAATTTTTTCGCTTAATAATGTGAATATCACAAAAGAATCAATCAAAGAAATCAATAAATTCCAAAAAAGAAAAACATATAGAGAATGCAACTGGTGGTTACAGATTAAAAGCATACAAAGAAATATCCAGTGGACAAAAGAAGAATTAAAATCCAAAAGACGAAATGAACGCTTAAAAGAAAGATGCGACAGTGTTCCTGAAATTCCAAATGGATTTGAAAAGTGGGCTTTTAGAATAACAGGTCTCCCGATGAATGTCATATGGTACCACAGACATGGCCGAAAAGCGGATTATCTTTGCTGCAACTGTGGAAGCGAATATACGGTAGCAAACAAAGCAACAGATTCTTACGAGGGACAAGCTGAGCGAATAATCCCGACTCCAAAGAATAATAGCACAATGAAATGTGAGTATTGCAAAGAATATGGAATTCTAAAGCCATTTGGTACTTACAAGAATGGTTTTAGTAAATCAGCAGAAGTAGGTTTGATACAAAAGATAGATGATAATAACGTGGTTTTTAGACAATTCAACGTACGAAGCGAATTTAGGAACGAAACGAGTGATCATATAAATCCTAAATACGCAAATCATGAAGTCATTGAATTTACGAGAGTATTTTTCGAAAAAGGAGTTAAAAAAACGCAGCAGGATTTCAACAAATTCAATACATATACAGGTAAGGAATTTTGGGATGATTGCAATCTATATGGTATGTCTAATATAACATGGCTAGATAGAGTTCCGATATATCCAAGCTCTTATGAAAGTATAAGGGAAAGCCACTTGAAATATTCGGCATTGGACGATTATCGACTCAATGGTAAAAGAGTGCTGAAATATCTAAGAGCGTACGCAATGGTTCCACAGCTAGAATTTATAACAAAGCTGGGAATGACAAAATTAGTAGAAGCTATTATAGATAATCCACAATACAACACTTATATTGATGCGAATGAACATACAGCTGAAGGAACCTTGAAAATCAGAAAAAACAGGATTAAGAAATTAGCCGAACTCAAAGGCAACATTGAAATGCTTAGACTTTTTCAATCGGAGTATAGAAATAATTTATTTTTCACAGATAGTCAAATCGAGCTGCTGAATAAATATCACATTACATACGAGACTATTTCCATAGCAACGATGTATATGACACTTCAAAAATTCTTGAACCGGATTGAAAAATATGCCAAGAATTCAAATTTAGCCCAAGGCTACATAGCGACATTCTACACAGATTACTTATCCATGAGAAGTGAACTAGGATACGATATGACAAACACGGTATACCTGTTCCCTAGAGACTTAATAGCAGCACATGATGAAATGGTAAGGGCAGTGGAATGGACGAAAGACAAAAAGAAGAAACTGGAAGCAAATGAAAAATATGTCAACATCAAGAAAAATTTCAAACGTTTAGAGAAAAAATATAAATTTGAAAAAGATGGACTAGTTATAAGGCCAGCTTCTTGTGCATCAGAAATCATAGAGGAAGGACGCATACTTCATCATTGCGTAGGTGGTGCGAATTACCTAAGCGCTCACAATGAACTGAGGTCAATAATCCTATTCCTTAGAGATGAACGGTCGCAGAATACTCCGTACTACACAATAGAATTAAAAGACGGAAAAGTTAATCAATTCTATGCTGCCAATGACAAACAGCCAGATAGGGAAAAAATAAAGGATTGGCTCGATAAGTGGCTAGAAGCAGTAAACGAGAGAATATTGCAGAATGCAGGATAGGAGTGTGGCTATGAAGATACGAATCAAAGAAAAAATACCGGTGGCAAATCCACCGGAGATAGGAAGCGTACACGAAGTTTTTAAGACAGAAAAAATAAAAAAAGAATCAATATATTTCATTCTGCATAACAGAGTGCAGATTGGAATATATGGGAGAGAATGTGAGGTAATAGAAGATGAATCAAAACGAATTATCGAATATAACAACGTACAACGAGTATAAGAATGCGCTTAGACAAGAATTGAACACAGCAGCAGTTAGCTTTGTGAGAATCGGATATTTATTGAAGCAGGCCAGAGACACAGACATCCTAGAAGAAAGTGAATATTCAAATCTTGAAGAATTTGCAAAAAAGGAATTCGGGCTAGATAAGTCACAGGTATCAAGATTCATTGGTATCAATGACAGATTCTCAATTAATGGGAATTCAGAACAACTGCAAGACCGGTACCAGGATTACGGAGTAGCAAAGTTGGGAATCATGCTCACAATGTCTGATGAAGTGAATGAGAGCTTCACTCCGGAGATGCCTAAGAGCATGATTGCAGAGGTCCAAAGAGAGGTGAAAGAAGAGCAGCAGATTGGTGGAACGGAATTATTACTAGAGGGCACAAATCCGGATCAGGACAGAATGGATAGTGTGATTACAAAATGTATCCATGAATACTATCACATTCATCCAGAGGAATTCAAAAAGATGTACCTGCTGGGAGAATGGAAAAAGGATGATGTGATGCAATTATTCTGTCCGATGGGAGTAATGGCATCAACAGTCAGATTGCAGGGAATTGGAAGATACATAATCTCAGTTAAAGATTATGAACAGAACATCACCTTTACAAACGTGAGGGATAATTCAAAAGAGGAATGTAGTTGGGAATTATTGATTGATATTATTTTCCAAATTGTGATGTGCTCGGAAGGAGTGGCAGGTAGTGTTGGAATGGAGCCGGAACAGGCGTGGTCGTATATTTACGGAGAAGAATTCCCAATGCCGGAGCCAGAAAAAGAACCGGAGAAGAAAGAAGCAACTAAAAAAGATTACACTCCGAAAAAGCAAACAAAAACAGTTGAGAAAAAAGAAAAAAAGAATCCAGTTAAGGTTGAAGTGGTACCGGAAGTAGAAGCAGAGATTGTAGATGTTGAAAAAGCAACAGAAGCAGCAGTCCAAAATGAAATAGTAGGACAGATAGAGGCGGTACCAGAGAATACAACAGAAGAAAATGAGAAATACGAGGAAGTTGCACCGGTGCAACGAACAGAAGGACAACCAACATCTTATCTCATGTCAGCCAGCATCTGGGTAGATGAAAAACTAACTGAAGAACAAAAGAAACAAATTCTAGACTACATGGATGCAGCAGTAAAGGAAATCATGGAAGATGTAACAGACAAAGAATATGAGCATGGAGTAGTGTTCGGAATGGAGGAAAGATAGATGATTATCAACGTAAAAAAATTAGCAAAAATATTAAAAACAAATTATATGAGCTTTGGAATTAAGCTTTTCAATCACAATGGTGCATTGATCATTGAGGGAACAAATTTCAGTGCAATGTTTTATGGAGACGAAATTCCAAAGGAAGTTTTAGGAGAGGTCATTAAATTGAGCGGACGTATTCCGTGTGAAGGTGCAGGAATCAAATGTAGTACCGGAGGAAATGAA
Organism: Eubacterium sp.; assembly: GCA_024697845.1. Taxonomy (GTDB): domain Bacteria; phylum Bacillota; class Clostridia; order Lachnospirales; family Lachnospiraceae; genus Eubacterium_G. Next base: position 4,917 of record JAILRZ010000143.1, read on the forward strand.
GATATTGAATTCCAAGTGAATCAAAAATTATGGGATACTCAGCATTTATTCTGGCAAGAGACAATAATGAAAGTATCGGATGGTAACAGAGATTATAGGATATTTGAGGCGGCAGACCGAACAAAACACTTAGTACAGACAAGTCTCTTAGAACTGCTCGACGAAAAAGAGATTCTGAAAAAAGAGGTAAATGGAGACGAAATCTATAAAAGATACTGTGAATCTAAACAGAATGACCGTATCCTGTGGCAAGATAGAGACAGTACGCTGATGATTAATCCGATTGTAATTGATGAATACAATAATCTATTAGATGAACTAAAGAACGTGACTATACCATTCAAAGATGTGAACTGATAACAGAAATATATATCACGAAAAAAAAGGTGGTACCGGCTGGCGGTGCCACCAGGAGGTGAGAATATGCATGAAGCATTGGAAAAAATAAAGCAAAGAATCACAGACCTGATAACAGAAAATAAAGAATTGATAACAGAAAATAAAGAATTGATAACAGAAAATAAAGAACTTAAAAATGAAAATGGAAAACTAAAGATTAAGCTGCAGGAGAAAAAGGCATACTGGATTCCAATAGAGTATGACGGATATGCAGACGGTAATCCTGTGTATGATAAGTGGGAATGCTCAAAGTGTGGATGTGAGCATTCTGGAGATGAAGACTCATTGACGGCATATTGTCCGGATTGTGGCAGGAAAATGGAAATGTATGATGAACCTGAGGACGAGTAAGGTAGGGTAACACACCTTAGTAAGGCAGGGAAACATACCTTGATAAGGTGTATAAGGTACCCGGACAAGGTAGATAGGAGGTAGAAGATGACTGAACAAGAATTACAAGAAGGAAAAAGATTAAATGAAGAAATCAAGGAACATGAATGGTTAGCTGAAAAATTTAGAAATGCATATCAACGACATCCACGTAGACTTAGAAAGCCATCATTTCGTGGATTGGGTAAAGAGAAAGAAGCCTTATGGTTTTTTCAAGGAATAGAATTTGAATTTCGTTCTGAAATACCACTAGACAAAGAATTAACTGACTTGATAGCAGATTATTATGAAAAGAAAGTTGAAGAATTAAAAGCGAAGTTTAGTCAGCTTGGGAAAAAAGAATGAGGTGGTAAGGAATGACGCACAAAATAAAAATCTTAAAACAATTTGCTGATGAAATCCATATGGGAAACAAGACATTTGAGGTCCGGAAAAATGATAGGGGATATCAGAAAGGTGATTGCATCTGTTTTGATGTAATTGACGAATATGGGCATGAACTAAACGGTGAGAAGTATACAAAACACCCAATTGTTGGTAGAACATATAGGATCACATATGTTCTGTCTGGATGGGGAATTGAAAAAGATTATGTTGTGTTCAGTTTTTGTAAGGATTAAGAAAGGAGTAAGTATGGCAAAAAGTAAAATTGAATACGAGTGGATAGAAGACTTCAAAGAAAGAATGTGCCTTAAAGTTTCGAGAAAAAAAGGAAAACTTTCATGGGACGAAGTAATGGAAGTATTGCACGACAGTGGAAAGTTTGAAGGAAGATATTTTATACAAGAATTTCATATAATGTCAGAATTACCGACGGATATGTTTGAGGACGGTGATGTATGGTACCTATATGAACTTGATGATTATCTGGGTAAGAACTGGATAGATAGATTGTTACCACAAAAATTATTGTTCACATCAAAGACAGAATTTGGGAAAATCACTGGTATTTGCCCGACGTGTGGAAAGGAAATAGTTCAAAAAACAGAGAAAATAAATTATTGTGCATCCTGTGGACAGGAGATAGTATGGACAGAATCATAAAGAGAGGTGACAACAATGGATAGAGAACACTTAGAGAATCACTATAGATTATTACAAGACATAGAGACAGACAGACAACGACTGCGATACATGAGAGGAGTTCCGTCTAAAGAACCGGATGGACAGCCTAAGGGAAATAATAAGGGGGATCCGACAGCGGCACAATCAGAGCATTATCTAAAACTTGAAGACGAAGTAGCCAAGAAAGAAAAAACTGCAGCAGTTGAAGCTGGAACAATTGAAGAACAATTTGAAAAAGCAAATCTGTCTGCAGCAGAAAATAAGATC
>JAILRZ010000196.1 GCA_024697845.1 Eubacterium sp.
CCGCCGCAAAAGAGTTGCATTTGTTGTCAAATACGATTGAAAGGACATTATCGACATTCACATAACTTCCTTCAAGGGATTTTATCCATACCATGCGGTTATTTTTTTAATTGAAGGTTATTAGTTTTTGTTATTCGCAATTTAAAAGATGATATGCGGAATAAGGAATATCTGCAATAATCAGAAAAAAAACTAAATAAACTATCTCGTCTTAGTATTCATCTTCGAAACAAGTTTCTTTATTTCTAAGACCCTCTTCATGATAGTTATCAGCAATTTTATTTAGCGTTTCTGCAACTCTAAACATTCCGTTTTCGTCAGCTTCGTTTACTTTTACCCGATATTCCTTTTCAATCTTAAATTCAGTTTCTCCCGTTGGATCAACAAAGTAAGCACCTCTGGAGTTTATTGCTTCCATACGATACCCATATAATATCGAGCCATTTGCATCTGCTTGTAAATATTTCGCAACTTCTCTGTCGATGAAAAATCCGTCCTCATCAGCCGGAGCATGAAAAGCGGCTTTTCCAAAATAATTCATTGCCAGGTCTTCAATATCAGATCCCTGTGATGCCGCTTTTACGTACTCAAACCACTTCGCAAGTTTTTCTTTGTCGATCTTTCCGGCTTTATTCAAACCCGGAACACGCTTCCATTCAGATATCAGTTTGTAACACTGTTCCACTACTGTTTGTTTATCAGTTTTATTCAATTCGTCATCATCTTCTTTTCCTAAGATTATTTTGATGACGCTAACAAAGAAATCAGGGTTATCTGATAACTCCTCCCAAAGATATATTGGCGGATAGCCCTCACTTTCTCTAAGTAATGACAAATATTTCCATTCGATTTCCAATATGGATGCCCTTTCTATGCGTCTTTCCTGAAGCCACTTTATCAATTCTTGTATATAATATTCGTATAGCGCGTTTTTATTCCGAATAGCAACATTCATTTTAAGAGTTTGAATGATTAGCTCAGGTCTGACATCTTTTTTGCCATGTATCACATAGTAGTATAGACATTCAATACTCTTTTCTGTTCTATTGTACTTGTTTAGATTGCTTATTGTTTCTAAAAACAATTCTAAGTCATAGTCCATATATCCCGGAACAGCCGTATTTTCCCAATACATTTTCTGAGCATTTGTATCGAGACTTTTGACATATCGAATAAGGTTATCTGTAAGTGGAAGTTTTCCGACAATCTCTGATTTGTGCGCGTCAGAAAGCTCCTCGATAATATGTTCAATCTCTTCAAAAGGACGAGATGAAATAGCCCCTTCTAAAAATTCATCATGAACAATATCGCCACTTTCACGAGCAAAGAATTGAATGTCCTCATAGCTTAGAAAAGTACTTGCCATGACCCCTGCTATTTTTTTATTCTCAATTTGCTTTATAAAATTATATAGCCCTTTTACTCCGGTAGACTCATAAATATTTTTTAGCACATTAATTTGCGTTTCTTTTAATTTATCTAACCCTATATCATTGTTTTTTCTTATATCCATTAGAATTAAAGACTGATTGTATCTAAATAATCTGACAGATCTCAAAAGAGTGTCATCAGGAATTAGCCATTTTGCAAGTTCCTCAACATTGGCAAGTCTATCTTTTCCCAGCGCCCATTCTGCATCCGAATACGTACGATTCTCATTTACACAATCTATAATACAATTCCATAAAACCGTCTTTGCATGATCATCTAGACTACCGGCATTATCCTTTATTGTCTGTAACACTTCCTGCTGTAAATCAGCATCAACATGATTAATGACCGAAATCATTGTACACATTCGATCAACATCAGAACCCATCATTTCTTCAGCCAATCGGACATAAGCAACTGTAGTCTCATAGTACTCTCTCCGCGTAATTTTTCCCGGAATATCTTTTATTTCCAGATATTTTGGCTTTGATATAGGATTCGTCATGGTTGTCACATCAGGCATTAATTTCATTAAAATGTCCCATGTTAACTTGTTATCTTCCTTAGCCAGACCCTCAAAAACTCTTACTCTCGACTTCAAAGATGCATGCGTTTGAGGACGCCAAGGAAGGACAATTCCTGCCATCGTTTCAATAAACTGCGGGCTTATTTGTGATAAAAGAAATAATGTAGACATCGCCTTTGAAAAATAGCTTTCAATCATGGCAATATTCGAAAGTACTATACCAATCTCAGATCCATATTTTACAGGTGTAATTAAGTCATCCTTATCTTCGGTCAAAAATTGTAAAAAGGCATTATCCTTATTCTGCAATAGCCTGCATATTTCAGTCATAAATACA
>JAILRZ010000170.1 GCA_024697845.1 Eubacterium sp.
CTGTGGACCATGTCTTTGTACAGTATTTCTTACCAGAAACGCATTTGAAAGCTCTTACTCTGACATACAGAGTCTTGTATTTCTTAAACTTTTTATTGCTCACCTGGATTGTTTTCTTATTTTTCTTTACAGTTTTCCGTACAATAGCTTTTTTATTCTTCTTTGCCAGTGTTTTTTTTGTAAACACCCTGACATCATATCCATCCGCAATCACAACTTTTTTCTTTAGTGTGATTGTTATTTTTTTTGACTTTTTCTTTTTAACCGCTTTTTTTATCTTTACTGTTTGTTTCGTTAACACTTTATTAACTTTTTTGATTTCTTTCTTTTCTTTTTCAGTTAAAGAAGAGCCGCTTCCTGATTCATCATCAAGTTCAAAATCAGAAATCGTTTTATCAACTTCAAATTCTCTCCCCCACGGATTCTCAATTACATCTCCAACATTTTCCGTTGTACTGACTTGTGCTCCTCCCACACGCATATTTACACTCTTAGAGGTCGGTTCAAACGCAACCCCCATTGCCATTATCATTCCTGTAGTCATTCCATAGGCCACCATTTTTTTGATGTTTAATTTCATTTTATCAACCCTTTCCGTTCTTTTCTGATAAAAATGATTGTAACATTATTTTTTCTAATGTACAATTCCTTTTCTAATTACTCATTCATTGCATTTACAATCTTTATCGAAAACGTAAAAGAGCAATTCTTAACGAACTGCTCTTTTTATGATTATTTTTTCATTTTCACTTTCTTTGCAACGGACCACTTTTTTGCAAGAACTCGCTTTCCGGCAATATTCTTATATCCGATTACTCTGATATATAATTTCTTAGCTTTCAATTTCTTGTTTGATACGCTAAATGTCTTTGGTGTTTTCTTGATTGTAAACTGTTTTACATACTTTTTGTTCTTCTTTGCCAATTTCTTTGACTTATAGAAACGAACAATGTATCCATCTGCACTGATCAAACGTTTCTTTAATGTCACTTTAATCTTCTTTGCAGACTTTTTCGCTTTTACCGCTTTTTTAACTTTAGCTTTACCGCACTTTTTTTGAAATTCTTTCTTCTGTTCTGCAGCACTCTTTGTTACCGACGGTTTTGTTGCTTCCTGCACTGTGGTAGTTTCAGAGGCATTTGTAACGGTTTCTGTTGTAGTTACTTCTACTGTAGTGTTTTCCGTTGTTGTCACCTCTGCTGTGGTGTTTTCTGAAGTCGTCACTTCTACTGTTGTCACTTCTGTCTGCTGTGTTGTTTGTTCACTCGTAGTGGTTTCCTTAAACAAATCAATCCAAGGATTATTAATTAATTCACCTGGATTTTCGTCATCAATTGCACCATTTACAAATACCGTTCCACTCAATAACGAAAGCGTTATAAACACAGCTAAGATTTTCTTTCTCATTTTCGTTCTCCTCTTTTCGACTATTTTTTTCATTGTAACACTTACGCTTTTAAACCACAACCATTTTTTCATCACAAAAGGGCAACTCTATCGAGCTGCCCTCTGCTTCATTCATTTTGAATTACTTTTTAATCTTTACCTGTTTAGTAACAGACCATTTCTTAGCCAATACTTTCTTTCCACCGATATTCTTATATCCGATTACTCTGATATATAGCTTCTTAGCTTTTAATTTCTTGTTTGATACGCTAAATGTCTTTGGTGTTTTCTTGATTGTAAACTGTTTTACATACTTCTTGTTCTTCTTCGCCAATTTCTTTGACTTGTAGAAGCGAACAATGTATCCATCAGCACTAATTAAACGTTTCTTTAATGTCACTTTGATCTTCTTAGCAGACTTCTTAGCCTTAATTGCTTTTTTAACCTTAGCTTTTCCACACTTCTTCTGGAACTCTTTCTTCTGTTCTGCAGCACTCTTAGTTGTCGGTGCTTTCTTAGTTGTTCCAGGTTCCTTTGTAGTTACAGGAGCGTTTGTTGTAACTTCTGCTGTTGTAACTTCTGCTGTTGTAACTTCTGCTGTTGTAGCCTCTGCAGGTACCTTTCCTTCTAAGGCAGATCCTGTAATCTGAACAACTAAATTTGTCTTTTCCTGTTCTGAACCCATTGTTCCAAGTGCATATACAACCTGCAGTTCATCAACAGAAGGCGTCATACCTTCAATTACAAATGTCTGTGGTTCATTAGCTCTCAGTGCAAGTCTCTTTCCACCGATTTCTTGATTACTTCCATCCGTAGATGAAACCTTCACATATACTTCCTTATCTACGTCAGATACAATTGTTGCAATATATTTGTATGTTTCGCCTGGAACAACTTTAACTTTTTCACTCTTAGCCTGAATAGCCCACATAGAGTTGTCCCCTTCGCTCCAGCCTGTTTTAGTAATTGTAACTGTTGCATTATTGTTTTCTGCATTCATTGATGAACTTGACCCTGTCCATCCATTTAAATACGAATCTGCAACATCAAAACCAATATTTCTTGATTCCTTCGCTTCAGATGTTTGAACTTCTACAGTTGTAGTTTCATCCTGCGCTACAGTTGTAGTTTCATCCTGTGCTACAGTTGTAGTTTCATCCTGCGCTACAGTTGTAGTTTCATCCTGTGCTGCTGTTGTTACTTCCGGCTGAACATTATCATTCTTAATTAAGAATGAGGCACTTCCGCCTGCATATTCAACAGAAACTTCATTAATATTCTTTGTCAATGCAGAAAGTAAAACTAACACTCCGGCTCCCTGAATTCCAGTTGAATTCATTTCAACACCGTTAACTAATACTTTTGAAACGCCTGCAGGATATGATGTGTAAATACCTGGTTCAGTAGCCCAACCCGGAGCCTGAACATTTACCATTTCCTTCACTCCACTCATGGAGTTTTTGTCATAATAGAAGTTATCTCCACCTGCACCAATACCATTTCCAAGTGCAACCCAATCATATTCTACTGTAGCTGCAGTTGTAGGTTCTTCTGTAGGCGCTTCTGTTGGTTCTTCTGTAGGCGCTTCTGTAGGCGCTTCTGTTGGCGCTTCTGTTGGCGCTTCTGTAGGCGCTTCTGTTGGTTCTTCTGTTGGCGCTTCTGTTGGCGCTTCTGTTGGCGCTTCTGTAGGTGCTTCTGTTGGTGCTTCTGTTGGCGCTTCTGTTGCAGGTTCTTCTGTTGTAGCTTCACCCTTTTCACCAGCAAATACAGCAAGTTCATATGGACTGATACCGTATGCTGCTGCGTTGGTTCCTAATCCTGTACATACAATCTTTACGTACTGTGCATCTACTGCATCAAATGTAGACACTTTGACCTGAGCATTATCTGCAGTTAAACCACTTACTGTAGCTACAGTAGTATAGTTTTCTCCGTCTGTAGAAACCTGTACATCGTATGCAGTTGCATTAGACGCTTCCCAACTAACCAATACACTACCGATTGTCTTTACTTCACCAAGATTTACTCCAAAATATGTATTTTCAACTTCTTTGTTTGCCTGCCATCTTGTGTCCTTGTTTCCATCAACAATGTTATTCGCAGTACCAGGATTTGATCCAGTGAATGCTGTCTTCTGATATGCAAGATTGTCAGCAGTATTAATTTTTGACAATTTATCCTGAGCAATTATTTCTTCTTCGGTTAAATTAGGAATAGTAATTTCTACTTCCCCATAACCAATTTTCTTTTCACCGACATTGAAAGCCTCAACAATTAATTTATAAGTTCCTCCAGGCTGAACAGTAATTGTTCCGTCCTGAGTCTTTGCAACATTATCAACTGATGTCATTGGCTGTACTGCGTTAGTATTGAAAAGCCAACCATTTCCTGCAGTTGCTGCACCATTACCTGTAGAAACTGCTTCTAAATATGCATAAGCTTTTGCTGTTCCGGTAGGATTTGTCCATTCTGCAAAAATAGTTTTCTTTGCATTAATACTAGCCACAGTTGGAGTGATAGTAATATCCTTAACTTCAACAGTCTCACCATTATCAACATATTCTTCTGCAACTAATGAAAGCATATGAGTTCCTTCTGTCAAATCATCATTCTTTCCAAGTCCTACAGTCTGCTGAAATGTTGTTACCCCTTTTGTTGAAGTAGTAAACAAAACAACATCATCTGCTTTTAATTTAATAACATATGTCTTTGAAGCATCCAGATTCTGAACATTCATAGAAACCTGAACCATCCACTGACCATCGCCATTTGTATAAGCCGGCTTAAATTCTTTTACATCAATAGGAACGTTGTAAGGATCGTCACTGCCCTGCACATCAATATCAGCAGTTTCGTTTCCCCAATGTCCTGCATAAATTGCAGAAATTCCTTCCTGTGCAAACGAAACACCTGTTCCGACTGCAAATTCACCGTCTGCTGTTCTCTGAAGCCAACCATTGTTTGTTGAAATCCATTCAGCAGCACTTACTGTTGCCGGTGTGTATGTCAATCCAGCAACTACCATAGCAACAGCACATACATATGCCACTACTTTCTTCATTGTTTTACTGAGTTTCATAAAATGTCTCCTTTCATATATTCTATTTTTCTACTCATTCACAGGGTCCTCCACCCTGTAACCAATGATAAGGACATTTTACCACAATACTATGTGCAATACAACTAAAGAACTGTGAAAAAAACTGTTTCATTTGTAAGTTTTTTACAAGTGAAAATCGTCTGATTTCTTCTAAATTATCAGGGATTTTGGCATAAAAATATTTTTTTCAACAAAAAGAAAGCCCCCGAAAGGTCTTTCTCTTATTCCCTATTCCATCACCGGCTTCGGTGTTCTGTCTACGTAGTAAATTCCCCAGTTCTTTTCTGCTTCGATTGGGTCATTTCCACCTTTCCATGGTTCGTCAAAGGCTTCAAACATATATGCAATAATTTGTTCCTCATCTGCCCATGCCCAAAATTCATCGTAGTACTTCTTCTGGTTTGCTTCATTGGTCTGACCTTCTCCCATTTCTGTGCCAGGTTTACTCTTTGTTGCCCAGCCCACTTCTGAGAAGATTACCGGCTTGTCAGGATAGGTTTCCTTGATTTTCTGGTACCATTCCTTATTTTCTGCCAATCCGTCTTCTACAGACACACCATGCCACAATGGGTATGAGTGAACGCAGATAATATCCATCTGTTCTGCAATCTGAGGAATTCTTGGCCACTCAAAAGCCCCTTCGTTAAAAGTAACCGGTTTGTCAGTTTCTTCATGAAGTCTCTTTGCAAAGCTTACCAGACGTTCTACCGGAACATTATTTGCTCCCCAGTCCGGAGTATTTTCATTTCCGATGGAAACCACATTGATTACATCGGAGTATTCATTGGCAATACGAATCAAATCATCAATTCGCTTATCGTTAAATTTTGCACGTTCTGCCAACTCTTCCGCTGAATAATTAGTCTTCAGCCATGGACATCCCGGATTGTTTACTTCGGAAATCAATCCCGGTCCTAACATTAACTTAATATTCAGTCCTAAATCTCTAATTACCTGACAAGTCATTTCTGCATAGCTTACCGGGTCATACATTCGAATGTACTTAAAACCATGCTTTTCCAAAATCTTCATATCTTCCACAATCTGATCGTAAGTAGGATATGTTTCCGTTACAGGACTCTGTCCTTCTCTGTATCCTGAATAACAGATTGCTCTGCCGTATTCCATTTCAAACATCTCTAATCTCCTTTTTTTGAAAAAGCCGGAGTTTTCGCTCCGGCTTGATTTTTATCCAAGTACTACTCGAATGTCTGCTTCATCGCCTAACTTATCTACATCTTCCTTTGTAATAGTATCACCGTCAGAATATTTCTGACCGTCAATATAGATTTCTTTTACTTTGTAGATTCCTGCTTCTACGCCTTCATCATTTACATAGGTAACAGTAATCTTTACGCCTCTGAACATACACTGCGCTGAAGCTTTTCCATCTTCAAACTGTTCTGCCAAAAGCTGTGGTTTAAAGGTCAACGCACCAAGGCTTCCCTGAATTCCGTACATCTGGTTCAGTACTGTCAGCAATAACCAGCTTGCAGCTCCGGTAAGATAGTGATACATTCCACGTCCTCGCTGACTTACGTATTCCGGAACTCCCGGATAAATGTTACTCTTGTGATAATCATTACAGTGCTTGTACAGTGTGTTGATTACCTTGTAACCCTCTTTAGCATATCCTCTGCTGTATAATGCATTGGCATACATTGTAGCCATATGGCAGAATACTGCACCGTTTTCCTTATGACCAAAAGCGAATCCGAATGCTCGACCCAAGTCTGCTTTTACTTCCTTAAAGTCTGTATTCAGACGATATCCGCCGATTGCTTCATCGTAGAGATACTTATCTGCTGCTTTCACAATGCTTTCAATCTGAGCATCGGTAGCGGTTCCTGCCATTACGGTAAATACCTGACTGGTAAGCATCATTCTTGCTCCGGTTTCGAAGTCTCCTTCTACTGCCTTTCCGCTATTGTCATAATATCCGTTAAACCAGAAATTTCCGGCTTTATCTCCGGTCCATTCTGTTGCACGAATGTGATTTGCGATCCATTCAGACATTCCTGTCAACGTCTTTGCCAATTCTTCACAGGATACTTCTACTTTTTCACCGCTGATGATATGCTTTACTGTTTCGCAATATTCATCCAAGACAGCATTCTTTTCACCAATGCTGTCATAAATCGACGGATCAGCATCCAAGAGAATCAATAATTCTTTCGCAAGAACAACGGTATCTTTTCCTGTTTTTTCTTTATATGCCAAAACGTCTTTGGCAAGGTCACGTAAGTTTCCACCGTAAAGTGCTGTAAATGCAACACTTTCACCACGTTCGTCTGCCATATCCAGGGCATCGTTCCAGTCTGCGCCTCGAATCTTAATGTGGTTATGTTCTCCCACATCATAGAATGCTGTCAAATGCTGAATCAACATGTGTTCCAAAACTGTTCCGGAATAAGATGCCATTTCTGCTGTTAACTGCTGATTT
>JAILRZ010000014.1 GCA_024697845.1 Eubacterium sp.
GCCGGTAACAGGCCCTTATAGGGCCAGAACAAACCACCGGCTCAGCCGGTGGTTATGATTGTTGTAGTTAAATATGTACTGATATAAACGCTAATAATTATTATGGACAAGATTAGTAGCAGAAACAGGAAAGTGGCAAAACTGCTACTAGTATCGGGGAAAAAACATAGTAGCAGAAACATGAAAATGGCAAAACTGCTACTAGTATCAGGGAAAAAACATAGTAGCAGAAACAGGAAAGTTGCAAAACTGCTACTAGTATCGGGGAAAAAACATAGTAGCAGAAACAAGAAAGTTGCAAAACTGCTACCAGTATCAGGGAAAAAACATAGTAGCAGAAACAAGAAAGTGGCAAAACTGCTACTAGTATCGGGGAAAAAACATAGTAGCAGAAACAAGAAATTAGAAAAGTTGCTACTAGTATCGCGAAAAGATGTTCAATATTAGTTCTTCATAGGTGTAAATATTTTAGAAAAGGTGTACGAATTTCAGGCGTGATTGTTCGGGAAAAACTGGTATGTTAGGATAGAAAACTGAGAAGGTAGATTACTATCGGGTAAAATAGAGAAAGAGGAGAGAGAATATTATGTTGAAAAAAGTAGTAGCTTGTGTAACTTCACTTGCATTAGTTGTATCTTCTATTACCTTTTATCCGTCTACACAAAAGACGGTAAAAGCGGAAGTGGCAGAACCTGGTGCGTCTGGATGGAACCTGGTATGGAGCGATGAATTTAGCGGAAATTCATTGAATACCAGTATTTGGAATCGTCAGACTGGTGGCTCTGATGGAAGCGGCTGGGGAAATAACGAACTTCAGTTTTATACAGACAGAACAGATAACAGTTATGTGTCAGACGGTACTTTGAAACTGGTGGCAAAAAGAGAAAACTATGGTGGATGTCGTTTTACATCAGCCAGATTAAATACAGCAGGAAAAAAATCCTTTAAGTACGGAAAAATGGAAGCAAGGATTAGAGTTCTTGGTGGAAATCAGGACGGTGTGTGGCCTGCATTTTGGATGATGGGCGATGATGGAACAGGATGGCCATATTGTGGAGAGCTTGATATTATGGAACATGCGAATGGCCGCGATTACGTAGAAGGAACGATTCATTGGGGTGAAAACGGAACAATGAATCATACGTTCTGGGGAAGTTATGTTGGTGGAAAATACTATCGTTTTACAGATAATGTGAATAATGGTATTACAGCATGGCATACCTATGGTGTAACCTGGGACGAAAGTTCTATTAAGTGGTATGTTGATGGAAATGTTTATCTTGTAGGTTATTTAGGTTCTAATAATGCCTACGCATTCCAAAAAGCACATTATTTCTTATTGAATCTTGCACTTGGAAGTAATGCAACACCATATACTGGAAATGTTGCACCAAATAATAGCTTCCAATCAGCAACTATGGAAGTAGATTATGTTCGTGCATATTCTTACAATGGAACCAATGGAGGGGGTTCGGATATTCCTTCAGGTTATACAAACTGTAACAGCGGAAATTGGAATGATGTAGGTGCATGGAGATATTATGTAGGTGACGGAGCGGCTGCTTATAAAGATGGCAATTCCCTCAATAATTTCTCAATGTATATGAAGACAAAATCAGGCTGGGACTGGGGAGTTCAGGCTAAGCCGGAAGTGACATTAGATGCAAACGCAAAGTATAACTATAGTATTACTGCAAACTCCAGCAAGGCGACAGGAGCTTTAGTGGTCAATCGAGATGTAAACGGAAACGGCGTAGGAACAATTATTAATCAGGGAATTGTGGCTGGCGACAATACATATACAGGAACCATCCAGACCGGTGATTCACCGGAAGAACTGGTATTTGACTTGGCAAATATTGATTCCGGAACAACGTTTACGATTAAAAATCTGAGTATAACAAAAGTTGTTGAAACAACTGCACAGCCAACAACGGCAAAACCAAGTGATGGATTTACGATGGTTACGGAAAATCAGGTCGGAATGTGGCACTTGTATGCAGCAAACGGATCATGGACAACCGGAGCAATGTCTTACAAGGGAAGCGGAAATAATATGGATTTGCAGGTTCGTGTGGATGAGTCCAACGGACAAGCAGGAAGTTGGGGATTACAGATGAAGTATCCGGTAACCAACCTAGATCCAAATAAAACATATGACGTGAAGCTTCGTTACAATTCCACAGCAGCAGGAACAATGGTTGCAAAAATTGAAGAAGGTGGAGCAGACACAGGAAGTCAAGCGAATGTTGCTACAGTAAGTGGCAATAACACCTATACCACTACCGTAAGTGGATTTAATCAGTATCAGTTGGTATTGGAATTGTCAGGAATGTCAGCAGGAACGATTATTACACCGCAGGAAGTTTCCTTTACACCACGTGCAGAAGTAACAACAGCAGTACAGCCAACAACCCAGGAAGTGACAAGTGACCCGACTTCAGGAGAATGGGTTGCAGTTCCTGGTTCGGATAAGTATTTCTATAATAATGCAACAGATGCAAGTATTGTAAATGTCCAGAATCCGGGATTCTCTCCGGAAGAAGGAATTTATGCAACCGTTGCAGCAGGAATCAGCAACATTACATTGAATGGAAACGCTTATGATAGCAGATATATTCAGGGAGCAGGATTCATTGCAGGATTGTCAAAATTAAATGAAGGAAACAATACCTTCGTAATTAATCATGCAGGCGGAACAACAACATTGGTAATCAAGTATGTGAAGCCGGTTGAAACTACCGTTGCTCCGACAACAAAGGCTCCGGAAACAACAACAGCACAGCCGACAACAAAAGCACCGGAACCAACGACTGCAGAGCCTACAACAGCAGAGCCTACTACAGAAGAACCTACAACAGTTGATCCAAAGACACAGGTGAAGGTAGAAGGTTATCAGATTAGTGCAACAGCAGAAGGTTATCGTGTCATTGGAACTGTTGAACCGAAAATCAACGGAAAGAATGTTACATCTTACGGTGTGGTTTATGCAATTAAGAATATAGGTGGAACAACAAGTACGAATGTGACAGATGCGGATATGGTTGTGGGTTCAACAAACCCATATGTACGCTCTTACAGAGCAACGGAAAATGCATTGCTGACACATCAGTACGGAGATTCTGAAACAGCAACTTGTTTCGCACAGGTAATGACATTTGGAAAGAAGAATGTGAAGGCGTTTACAACAACCTACAGTACGAGAGTTTATGCATTATTGGAAGACGGAACATACGTATACAGTGACACCTTAGATTCTAACGTTTATCATATTGCCGATTATATTTATCAGAGAGGTTTGATGAACACATTAGCAGCACACAATTATCTGTATAATGAGATTCTTCGTGTTGTAACTCCGGATTATGCAGCAGTAGATTATGACTGGCGGAATGAAGTTGTGAATCCGGGAGCTTTATAGGAACAATGAAGTGAAAAATTGAAAGTGAGAAAATTTATGGGAAAAAAATTATTATCTATGATTCTCGCATTGGCATTAGTGATTACAACTATGAACTATGTGCCAAAGGGAGTTGATGCAGCACAGAGTGATGTGCAGGCGTATGATTGGAACAGTGTGAATTACCTGGGGTGTGATGGTACAGCACAGGATTATGTAAACCGAGTGAAAGTTGCGGTAATTTCTGATCAGCAGTTTCAGGGAGTGGTAAATGTCCAGACAGGATTTGCTACACAGCCGGGAATTTACATTACATTCACATCAGCAGATTTTGGAGACGTGCTTTTGAACGGAGAAGCATTCACATCCTATGACGTTCAAGGTGCAGGAATGTGTGTTCATATCGCTGCTTTAGGAGAATACAATGATTTGGTTGTGAAAAATCCAAATGGAGATACAAAAGCAGAACTTTATATTTATAAAAGTTCAGGAGAGGAACAAACAGAAGTTACGACAGAAGCACCGACAGAGGTACCGACTGAAGCTCCAACACAGGAACAGCCAACTTTTGGTGCACCGAAAGATTTAGAAGCATTTAACTTCTATGCCAATGCCAAAGGTTATCAGGTATGCTTCACTGAGTCCGTAGGG
The DNA here is from genome assembly GCA_024697845.1 of Eubacterium sp. GTDB lineage: Bacteria > Bacillota > Clostridia > Lachnospirales > Lachnospiraceae > Eubacterium_G. The sequence continues at coordinate 4,052 of JAILRZ010000014.1, forward strand.
GCAGTATCTTACAATGTATACATGGATGATTCAGCAGTGTTAGCAACCTTGACAAAGACAGATGAATATATCCCTGCAACAGTATTTTCTGCATATGCAGACAATGCGTTGCATACATTATATGTAGAGGCCGTAGATGAAGACGGAAATGTTTCTTCAAAAGCGTCTACAAAAGTACGTGTTACAACAATGACAAATTCTAATAATGACCCAAGCGACATTTCCAGAGTTTATGTTGTAACAAATTCCGATAAAGCCATTGTAAAACCAAGCAAGACCAAAGGTTCCTTGACGGTAATCAGTGGTGACGGATCAATTAAGAGCGTACACTATGGCGGAAACATTAAGCTTCGTGGAAATTCCACATCCCTGGCAGATAAGCCGGCTTACAATATTTCTTTCAATAAAAAGCAGGAAGTGATTGTTGGAGCAGCGAAGGGAAAGAAGTGGTGTCTTCTTGCCAATGCGTATGAAAAAACAATGATGAGAAACAAATTGGCAATGGACTTCGGAAGGATTCTTGGTGGGGTAGCAGCTCCAGAAGAACATTATACTGATTTGTACATTGACGGCGTATACAAGGGAACTTTTGTAATCAGCGAACCGGCAGAAAATGGTCGTGCTGGAGTTGAATACAACGAAGAAGGCGATGATGTTTTAGTGGAACTGGAGCAAAATGACAAAAATGAATCTGCCGACGGTGTGGCATATTACACAACAAGCAGATTAGGAAGAAGATTTGCATGTGAAGATTTGGAAGATGAAGTGAAGGCGTTGTACGAATCCGGTGTAACTTCACCGGGAGCAATTGCAAATGCTCTGAGACAAAATCAAACAAAATTCAGCAGTATGGTTACTACGTTGAACGATTTTGAAAATGCATTAGTGAATACTTCATCCGATGCAATGCTTGATTACATTGACGTGGATTCTTTTGTTAGTATGTACATTGTCAATGAATTATTCCAGACAGTCGACTTTGGATATAGTTCTGTAAAATTCTATATTACTTATGATGCAAATCATACACCGACAATTCATGCCGGCCCGTTATGGGATTTTGACTTATCCTCAGGAAACTCAGCAGATGGTTCTTGCAGAACTTATAACACATTCCGTGGACAGAACGTGAATCCGTGGTTCTCTTATCTGATGAGAAACACCACCTTTAGAAATAAGGTGATTGCAAAGTACGAAGCAATGCAGCCGACAATTCAGAACATTTACAGAGACAATGCATTGGGACTTTCCAAAATTCATCAGAATGAACAGACAATGCACAACTCCAGAGTGAGAAACTACAGTACAGCAGGATGGTCTGAAACCGTAGCAGATAGTGCAGAGTACACAATTTATAATTATAGTTACAGTACAGTAAGCCCATATAACACTTATACTTACGATCAGCATATCGAATATTTGACCAACTGGTTGAAAAATCGAAATGAATGGATTTGTGGTCAGTGGGGCATTGATTATACAGCTTACGAAAGTGAGTATAGCGAAAATCCGATTTCACAGGATCTTGATATCACAGGTTACCAGATGACTTCTACTTACAATGGAGAAGAAGGCAGAATGGGACTTCGTGTAGTATTTCAGGTAGAAGATACTGTCAATGGAGCAACTCCTGTAGAAACCGGTTTGGTATACGGATTGGACTATGATGGATCCATTACAAAGAATGATGTGCTGGTAGGGTCAGATAGCTATTATGTAGCATCCTTTGCAGCGCCGGAAAGAAATAAGATGACAAAGCAGATGGGAACTTCCAAGACAGCATCTTATTATTCATTGGTAATGAATACAGGTCAGGATAATGTTAAACCAACAGCTTTCACAACTACATACTTTGTACGTGCTTATGCAAAGATGAGTGACGGAAGCTATGTGTACAGTGATGTTTATGATTACACCGTATATCGTGTTGCAAACTTCCTGTATCAGAACACGTTGGCAAATAACGCATCAACACATAATTATCTGTACTCCAAGGTACTCGCATTCGTAGATCCTACATACAAAGAAGTAGACTATGACTGGAGTCAGGTCATTGTAAATCCATAAATAATCTTAAAACAAAGCGCGGTCCGAAAGAACCGCGTTTTTTTGTGTTTGACGACCATGGGCGCAGGATTACGAATGAAATTGAGAATGCGTGAAAATCATTCGTAGGAAGTTGGGGACTTTTACGAATGAAATATGAGAGATGGAAGATTTATTCGTAGTGGATAAGCGTCTGTTACGAATGAAAATCAGATATTGTGGAATCTATTCGTAGGGATGAAGAGATTTTTACGGATGAAATTTAAAAATTGGGAAATTCATCCGTAGAGATGAGGAATTTGCTACGGATGAAAATCGAGAAAAGTGAAATGTATCCGTAGAGATGGGAAATTTGCTACGGATGAAAGTAGAGAAATGTGGAAATCATTCGTAATGGTAGAGGAAAATGAGGTTCATGTTAGGAAAGAAGGGTGTAGGAGTTACTAGCAATATAAACAATAGCAACTTAAATGATTTTTCATAAATGCCAGTAAAAATAGTCATAGTCCCAGTGATTGTTCATTGATAGCAATGACAAACTATGGTATACTTTTATGAGATTGAAAGGGACGGAAAAAAGTGAATACGGAGGTAAAAAATGAGAAGATTTTTACAAAGGACGCTGTCAGGAATGATGGCTGTTGTTTTGATGTCGACATGTATGATTACGTCGAACATCGTGACGACGAAGGCAGATGGAGAGGTTACTTGTAATCAGAATATTATAGCAGGAAAAAATAATGCAGTTACACAGATGATTACAGCTGATACGGTAACCATCGATGGAATGGAATATAATAACTATATTCATTATGACGGGATTCGCGCGAAGGGCTCAACAGAATTGCAGCCTGCATCCAATGCGATTGATAAGAAAATGGGTTCCCGTTGGGAAAGTGTTCAGGGTGTGGACAATCAGACTTTGACGGTGGATTTAGGAAACACATATGCGGTAAAGGGTGTTGCAGCATCTTGGGAAGCAGCATCTGCAAAAGTTTATGAACTGCAGATTTCCTTGGACGGAAAGAACTTTGAGACTATTACAACGGTAACCAGTAATCTCGGTGAACGTGCGGAAATGTTAACATTTTCAGCGGAAGTGAATGCGAGATATATCCGATTTAATTGTCTTGAAAGAAATACAAATTATGCGTTTTCGATTTTCGAAGTGGGAGTATTTGGAAGTGAAGCGCAGAAAGAAGTATTATCAAAACTTGATAATCTTACAGTACAGAACTATTATGCATATTCAGGAAAGTATATGCTCTACTTTGACGAAGAAACAGGAGCAGCTGGATACAATGTTTACATCGATGATGCGGAAACACCGGTAAAGACTGTTACTTCTTCCGGAGGATATCTGGATGCAAATGATGTTAAGGACCTGGCGGAAGGAACTCATACGGTTCGTGTTGCTGCAGTGAATTCTGAAGGCACAGAAGGAACAGAAGTATCTATGGCCTTTACAAAACTTGGCAATCCAGGAACTTATACAGATATTGCACAGGTATATATCTATACACCAAAGGAAATTACAAGAGATTATCATGCAGATAAAGATGTTGCCGTGACTGTTGTAGACAAAAAAGGAAGCAAGGAAAAAGATTTAATTGCTTCTGACTGTAACATTAAGATTCGTGGAAATACAACATCAGGAGCGCCGAAGAAACCATACAACATTAAGTTTAATAAGAAACAAGGTTTGCTTGGTATGGGAAAAGCAAAGAAATGGTGTCTGTTGGCCAATTCCTTTGATAAGTCCTTGATGAGAAACTATCTTTCTTACAACTTTGGTAGAGAAAACGGTTGCATCTACACAAACAACAACCGTTACGTAGAAGTTTATGTAAACGGAAACTTCCAGGGAAATTATCTGTTAACTGAAGCAGTAGAAGCAAAGAAGGAACGTGTTAATGTGGATGCTTATGTGGCAGACAGCAATGATGTTTTATTGGAATTAGGTCATCGTGCAGAAGAAACTGATGTGGATCATTTCACAACAAATGTTTTGGGAACAACCTTTGACATTAATGATCCGGAAAGAGGAGATGATTTAACAGATGAGCAGGTAGATACAAAGATTGCCAATGTGAAGGCTTATCTGGAAGGTTTTGAACAAACGCTGAAGGGACAGAATTACGACCAGATTCTTCAGTATATTGATGAAGATTCCTTTGTGAACTTCTATATTGTTAATGAATTATTTAAGAACGTGGATTTCAATTTCAGTTCCACAAGATTCTTCATTAAGAATAACAAGATTTATGCAGGACCAATGTGGGATCTTGATTTATCCAGTGGTAACTGTAAGCAGTCTTATTACCAGTCTTATTATGGAGAAGATGGACTGAGCTATACCGGATATTACTGTCAAAATATGAATTGGTATCGTGAACTTTTGAAGAACGAAATCTTTATGCAGAAGATTATAGCACGTTATGCAGAATTGCAGTACAAGATTCAGAGTATTTATCGCAAGGATGCTATTGAAGAAATCAGTATTGAAAAAGCGTTGGAATCATTTGGTGCATCCTATGAAAGAAACTACAAGGCAAAGAGTCAGCTTGGTGCCGGATGGGAATTAACCAATGATGACGGACTTAGTTATGCAGCTGAATCCGGTTGGACTTCTTGGGAACAGCCGATTGAATTCCTGAGAGACTGGTTGGAAAACAGAAACGCATGGTTGTGTGAAGAATGGGGAGTTGATCCGGTAGTTGCATATGAAGAAACAGATCCAGGCCTTGTTCGTACAGAAATCAATGGAGTACAGATTAATGCAACTTATGAAGGGTTCCGTATTGTTTATTCCGTAAATAAACCAGAAAAAGTTCAAAGTGTTGGATTAGTTTATGGTCTCAGCAATTACATCAGTGATGAAGATATGGTAGTAGGAAGTACAGCAAATACAGTATATACCTTCGAAAGCACAGACGAAGGAATTTTACAAACCAATTTTACTAATCGTCCTAATGCACAGAGTTATGCAATGACAATGAAGAATATCAAGACCGCAGAATTTTATTCTTCGCCAATTAGCGTTCGTGCATATGCTATATTGGAAGACGGAACAATTTCGTATAGTGATATTGGGAAAATGACTGTGTATAGAGCTGCGGATTACTTATATCAGAAACAAATGATGAATTCACTTTCAGGACATAATTATCTTTATGAGGAAATTCTGACCAAGGTTCGTCCGGACTATCAGCAGGTAGAATACGGATGGAGTAAGATAACAGCACCATTGGAAGTAGAATAAGAAAAATCCAGTACAATTGAGAGAGCTTCGTAAAAAGAGGCTCTCTTTTTTGTGGAAATAACGATGAGGCATCATACAGGAAGGATAAGTGGAAATGTGAACGATAACAGTGGAAGTGAAAAGAAGTGGCTCTCAAATTTTACAAAAAAGGAAAAGTGTGTAGAAAAAAAGGGTTGAACCCTTTCAATTTGATTGAAAAATGATGGAATGGATGATACAATAATTATGATAGAATTAGTATACTTTGGTGGAGTGCACCCTTTTATAAAAGAGGAGAAATATATCGAATGTGAAAAGAAAAGGAGGGTGCATAGTTAGACTTTTGGTTCAATTAGCAGTTGGCCAGAATTATCTGACTAAATGCTAATTGAATCGGAAGTCTTGTGCGGATTTGCCTGCGAGGATTTCCAAGGAACTGAAGCAACTAATCTAATCAAATAAACAAGAAAGGAAGAAAAAGTATGAAAGGAACAATGAAGAAAATTATTTCCGTAGTTCTTGCATTGGCAATGGTTATAACTGGACTGCAGTATAGCCCAAGTACTACGGTAAGTGCGGCTGCACCGGATTGGTCCACTATTGAATGGGCTGGAGACGGAGCAGGTGGTGGGACTTATTCGAATAAGTATAAGTTCTCTGGTACAAATGCATCTCTGGTAAATATTCAAAAACCGGGATTCGCTGAAGAGCCTGGTTTCTATGTAACATTTCCAGCGGGGATTTCAGACTGTAGTCTGAGCGGATATGCAGTACAGGGGGCAGGTATTATAATTTATTTGTCTAATTTCACTCAGCAGGTTACCGAGTTTACGGTAACACAGGGGGGGAATGTAGAGACCTGTTATGTATATTACGCAGATGGAGTGGCGGAAACTACAACAGGGGCTACTACTCCGGAGGTAACTACAGCAGCTCCGGAGACAACTACAGTAGCTCCGGAAACAACAACCGAAGAAACAACCGAAGCTCCGTTGGATTGGCAGACAGATGAGAATTTAACAGCGTACTTTGGTGCTGGCACAAAATATGCATATAGGACAACGAATGCTGGAAGTGGTAGCGATAAGTTCTTGGGTGGTAATTTCACATTTAATGCAGATAATATGAACTGCACATCAGGGGCATATGGGGATTCCCAGACATTTACCTTTAATGGGAAAGTGATTAATACATCTAATGAAGCATATGCTGTAGGAGAAAATATTGCTTACGCAGATTTTAATCCGGGAATGAATACTGCTGTATTCACTGGACATTATACAGCAGGTGAAAGCGATATTAATGTCACCTGTACAATGTATATTGATGTTCCGAATAAACCAATGGGACTTTCAATAAATGACTATTCAGAATATACAGGAAAATATATCGCAAAATTTAAAGAAGCTAATGATGTTGAAAACTATAAAGTCTATGTAGATGGTGTTGCTACTAGTATTGAACTTGGCGGTAGTGGAGATTACTTTACCGTTGATGAATTAAATGATGCAGGATATTCAGCAGATACATATGCGATTACTATTACAGGTGTAGATGCTGAGAACGTTGAAACTCCGGTTTCGAATGCTATATCAATTACTGTTCCGGCAACAGCAGGAACAAATGGAGATATTGCACAGATTTATATCCAGACAGATGATACACAGTTTTCTCCAACACCGCAGAATGGAAAGACTACGTTGGAAAAGACTCATGATAAGCGAACAGCGGCTATTACTGTAGTTGATAAAGACGGTGTTGTAAACGGATATAAAACGTTTGAAGATAAGGCGAAGACGACTGTTAAGGTGCGTGGAAACTCCACAGCTGGAGCGGTTAAGAAAGCATATAATATTACTTTCAATTCCGGAAAAGATTTATTTGGTTTAGATGGTTCAGCATCACCGGCAAAGAAGTGGAGTCTTCTTGCAAACGCATTTGATAAATCGTTAATCCGTAATTATTTAGGATTTGATATTGCACATCATATGTGGGCTAATGGAACTACACCGGACTACAACAGCCAGTGTAAATTTGTCGACTTGTATTTCAATGGAGTATATTTAGGTAGCTATTTACTTATTGAATCTGTTGAAACAGGTGCGGGACGAGTAAATATTGATTCTGAAAATTCTGAAACATACAACAATGAAGCGTTATTGGAATTAGAAGAAATCCATGCAATCGGTGAAGAAGCCCATTTTACAACAACCAGATATGATCAGACATTTATCTTTGGATCACCGGAAGTTGTAAAGGATATTGGAAATAATGCAGAATTCTTTGCTCAAAAGCAAACAGATGTAGCAGGATACTTTAACGATTTTGAAACAGATTTATATAATGAAGATTGGACAGCAATACAGGCAGATATTGATGTTGAGTCTTTTGTAAAACTCTATGTTCTTAATGAAATTATGACCACAAAGGACTTTAATCAGAGTTCTACTAGATTCTATGTTC
>JAILRZ010000060.1 GCA_024697845.1 Eubacterium sp.
AATTTCTGGGACATATATCGAAGGGATGCTCCGATTTCACCATCCGGACCACCGTTTAGCAATAACGTATGAGTTGCCCCGAAACCCTGATTATATCAGGGTTTAAAAGGGGTAAGAAAAATTTATTTATCAATGTAAAAATTGAATTCTAGAGTATCATTCGGCTTATCGTAGACAATATTATCAACAACAGATGCCAAAGCTTCATGCTTTTGGATGTGAGAAGTGTTCGGATCGGATATGATGGTGTAAGCTGAAGATATTTTATCGAGAAGGAATTCTTTGTCTTTTTCGGAATCATCAGAATGCTCTTTTTCGTAAGTTTCCAAAAGTTGGGTAAGGGAATCTTTCTCCTTACTTAAAACCTCCTTATTTTGACGATATTCTTCAATGCTATCAATCCCATCCATGTAAGCCTGCTTAATTCTCATTTCTTTCTGATCCAGTGCAGCCAGTCTTTTCTGAACTCCTTCAATCCGGAGTAAATCTTCCTTAGGTGCAGTTACATGAGCAGTATAGACTATATCTCCACCGGATAGGACCTTCTCCAAAGTTTCTTCAATTACTGGTTTCAATTTGTTTTCTGTAATCATATGAGACACCGAACAAGCTCCGTGGTTATATCCGGTACATTGGAAAGAAACATTTCCAGCTGAAGAAGTATAAGCTTTAACTAATCTATTACCACAGGAAGAACATATGAGCATTCCGGAAAGCCAATGTCTGTAAGTACTGGTAGGACGTTTCCTTTTTTTACCAACATAACACTGCAGCAGTTCCTGTGCTCTTGCGAATTGCTCTTTGTCGATTAAAGCTTCGTGACAATCCTCTTTAATTACCCATTCAGATTTGTCTTTAATTTCTCTAGTGGCATGGTCCATTTTGTTCCAGACAACGGTACCAATATAGAATGGGTTCTGCAGAATATATTTTACGGTTCTGTTTTGGAACTTTCCGCCTCGCTTTGTCTGGTACCCGAACATATTTAGTTTCTTTGCGATATCAAAGCAAGATTGCTTTTCATCTACGAACATTTGAAAGATTAGTCTTACTGTCTCTGCCTGATCCGGAACAATTACCGGCTTTCCGTTCTCCATCTTGTAGCCCAACGGTGGAGAAGAATTGTATCCACCATCAAGAGCTCTTTCGGTCATTCCGCGGATTACTTCTCCGGATAAGTTGATGGAGTAATACTCATCCATCCATTCAAAGATACGTTGAACCAGGTCCCCGATGAAACCTTCAGGAATTGGTTCTGATACAGATACTACTTCCACGTTTGATTTACGCAGCAGGTTTTTATAAACGATAGCCTGCTCCTGATTTCGGGCAAATCGACTGAACTTCCATACGATAATGACATCAAAAGGATGATCTTCTGATTTGGCCATTGTAATCATTCGCTGAAAGGACGGTCTGTTTTCTGCTTTTCTTCCGGATATCCCATCATCCTGGAATATGAATTCCTTTGGAACAATAATGTCGTTCTTTTTGGCGTATTCTAATCCAAGACGTACTTGAGCATCCGGAGAATATTCTGTCTGATCATCAGTAGACACTCTTATGTATAGTGCTCCAATGCGCATGTTTATCATCTCCTTTATAAAGTTTATTATTTTGTTGTACAAAAATAGCACCCACATTGACCGGTGCTTAAAAAGATGATAAACTGTTCTTGGTTAGGGAATGAGTTTATCATTCTTTTGGGACCGGTTCTTCGTGGCTGGTCTCTTTTTTATATATTATGAATGTTGTTTCTTAATGAACGTTGCAGTGATTCAGCTTCAGAGTCATTAAGAAATTTTTTTTCTTTCAACCATAAGAGAGAATGGTTATATACTTCGCTCAAGTTATGTGTTGGCCCGTAAGATGAGAGTGTACTTTCTGTCAGATGAAATTCTCCGCTAGAAAGAAGACTTGAAGATATTTCGAGTAGCAATCTATGTGAAATTACAAGATAATCTTCTTCAGTAAATAACTGATTATTATTGAAAATAATAGTACTAATGTGCTGATTGATATATGACCAGGAAGATAAAAAATCTGGACTCTCATAGCTTTTCACAAGGGTATAACATGTTCTAATCAATTCTTTATTTTGATGATATATTTTTCTTTTTGAAGGTAATAAATGTATTTCGTGTTCAGAAGAAGCATACCACAATCCCAAGAAAAATATAGATGTAACAATAAATGAAAAGTACTTCGCGTTTATATTAAAAAAAGAAGGGATTAAAAAACTAATTGCACATGTGCAAATAAACCATATAAATGCAAATAACATAGGATTCTTTTGGTATAAATATTTCATAAACGTACCTCGTGCTAATTCAAAGTAATATTTTTCTGTGAGTATCTCATTCTTTATCATCTTTTATTTCAGAATTAGGGTTTTCCTGAAAAGAACGTAGTAATTTTATATAATGCATTAATCTTTTTAAGTTATCTGAGTTGAGTTTTTGTATTTCGAAAAGTATTTCTTTATCCCCTTCGAAAACAAGTTGTTCAGTAGTAGATTTATCTTCCATTAAGTCACTGCGACGACAATGAAACAAAGAACACATTGCATCAACTTTACTAATTCTAGGAGTTTTAATTCCATTACACCAGTTGTAAACAGAGGTTGTACCAACGCCAAGTTTTTTTGCTAGTTCTAATTGAGTCATATTGTTGTCTGCTAGGTACTTTCGCAAATTTCTAGCGAAAATTCTATTAAAATCTTCTTCGTATTCTCGATTATAGGATTTTTCCGTCATAATAATCACCTCATTCCTATTTACTTAGTGCAATTATAAACTGTAAGTGTGGAAAAAACAACAATAAAAATGAAAAAACATCACTTTTAGTGTTGACACACACTTAAAGTGATGGTAGTATTAAAAAAAAGAGAGGAGGAAAAAGAATTGAGCGACTATAAAATTAGCTTAGCAGCAGCTCGTGTAAATGTTGAAATGACGCAGAATGATGTTGCAAAAAAATTAGGTGTAAGCAATAAAACAGTAATTAATTGGGAAAAAGGCACAGTGCAACCATCGTTGGCTACACTCAATTACCTATCTGAATTGTATAAAATTCCAATTGATAACTTACAGGTCTAATTTTTTTTGAAGAACAAATCCACTTAAAGTGATACCCGAAAGAATTTACCCTAACCAAAATAAGTAAAGGAAGGAGGAAAAAATGGAAAAAGTAGCATTAGTTATCGGGAAAGTAGATGAAGCAATCAAAAAGAGTATTAGAGCACTAAAGGAAATGGGAAAGGGAGACAGTGAAATATTGATGACCATACTCCCTTGGATGGAACTGCAGGAAAAGCTGTTTGAAAGTTCAGAGGATTTGCAGGAATTGATTCAGACTAATCTAATCCTAAACGAAAAGGATTGTCTGGAGTATATACATTCCTTAGAAGCTCAGGATTCTCTTTAAGCAAAGAATAAGCTTTGGATATACAGGAATCACAAATTTTTGAACCATTACCAAAATCGCAAATGTTTATTGCATAAATTTTATCTTCATAAACGAAAATTGGAACTTTTCGAATTCTTGATGGTTCAGCAGGGCAGACAACATATAAATAGCTCCACATAATAAACCTCCTTGTTTTTGATTCAGTATACCACAGAGGAGAAAAGAGGAACAACCTAAAAGAAATTACCATAAGCAAATAAGAGAGGAAGGAGGAAGATTTTGTTGAGCATTGATTATAACAAGGCAATCAATCGGATGAATACACCGGAGTATGCACAGGAGGCAGAGGACGAAATGATGATGACAGGGGAAATGGGCGCAGAAGTTGCTCCTGCACTGAGGAAGGAGGAAATACAAGGTATGAAGGGAAAAATGAATTTAGATGAATTCAAGCAAACGATAGCAGAAGTGACATTAGATTCGTTTATCGAAGAATGCAAAATAAGATTTTATAAAAAACTTGACTTGGACGAGGCTGATGAGTGTGATGCAAAGAAATTTGAAGTAGCACTTGTACTGGAAAGTTTAATGGATGAAAAGTTCGGCCTCCAAATGAATCATCTATCGACAGAATTATTGGCAGAATTAGTTTTTACAAAACTTACGGAAGAAAAGTAAGAAGGAGGAATCACAATGGCAAAGATTAAGAGCGCACTTACAGATAATATGATGGAGTGCTATGAATGTGGAAGTCCATATGCAGAGTGCCATCATGTATTTTTTGGAAGCTTCCAGAAGAAAGCTTGCACAAGATATAAATTGTACCTGCCATTGTGTGCAGAACACCACAAAGGAAATAAAGGTCCGCATCAGGACTACGAGAAGAACCTGGAGTATAGGCAGATGGCACAAAAGTATTTTGAAGAGAATATTGGAAGCCGTGAGGAGTTCATGGCGGAATTTGGAAGAAATTATTTGTAAAAGGAATAGGATGTAAAAAAAGAGAAGGAGGCAATATGACTGTATTAATCAGAATCAAAAAGAATAACCAGGAATATTGCTGGGAGAAGTTGTCTGATCAGGAGAAAGCGGAAATGCGAAAGGAATTAAATGATCAGACAGCTAAGGTATTAGGATACGAGAGGAGTTAGGAATGATAGAGGAATTTAATGAAAAAATGGACAAAGACGATTATGACAAAACGATTGAAGACACCACAAAAAAATTACTGGCTGGTCTTGAACAAATGGGAACAATCAGAAATTGCTTGATTTACTTTGAGGGCGAAAATGGAAAAGCACAATGTTGTATGGGCGGAGAAACTGAGGCGGTTTTCGCACTTTGTGAAATGACAAAAGAAGTAAGCAAGGTGACAGGAATTAAACTTGAAAAGTTGTTAAAGATTGTTGAGTTATCTGTCTCACTTGAGGATTGTCTTTCTGAGATAGAGGAAAATGAAGATAAGCAGGAAGAAACTGGAAACGAGGAGGAAGAAACAGAAAATGAGAAGAATAGAAGTCCATACAAACGGTTTCGAGGAGACAAATGATTATATGTGTGTAATCTGCGCAGCCTTGATTAATGCAATATTGCTACTTACAGGATTCTGGAAATGGGATGGCTGGTTAGATTTAAGCACGATATGTATTTTCTCAATATTTTCAATAAGCTATTGCCTGATTAAGGCCACCAATTGGTTGGCAAAAAAGAAAAGCCACCGGTAAAGGTGACTAATCAAATAAAAGTATAAGAGAAGTATAAAACAAACGAAAGGAGAAATCAAGATGGCACATATGGGAGCAAGCTCTGGAGAACAGGAATCGAGAATGAGAACAGCACTCTGCATCTATTCCGGGAAAACCCGAGTTTATGATGTTGTTGGAAAAACGTGGTCCGAAGAGAAACAGGCAGACTTAAATCAGAAGTTTATGAATAGAGATTGTGAATGTCAGTATTGTACTAGGAACCGGAAAGACAGACAGCGATTAGTAGAAGCTCTTCAGAGAGACCATGACAGTGCAGGCTTGAAAGCAATAGGGCTATGAGTGAATCGTTAAAAGATATTATAAATCCAAAAAATGTAATGGAACAATACACTCCGGAGATGCAGAGGAAAATCAAAGGGATGGCAATGCCTGTTTCTGAGATAGTAAATAGGTTTGAAAAAACAGAAGGAAAGGCAAAGGATCTGCAGATTCTCGCTGAATTAAATGGATGCTCCAGAAACGATATTCAGATAATCATTGAAACAGAACTTGGAACAGAAGTACTTCCGAAACAAATGACAAAATTAACAACAACGAAGAAAGCTCCTGCACCGGTACCCGCAAAACAACCAAAGAAAAAGGTACAGGAGAAGGTTAAAGTGAATCATTATGCCATGCAGGCGGTACAGATTGCATTGGAACAGGTGGATGACCAGCTGAAGGAGTTGGAGAGTCAGATTGCAGTACTGCAGCAACAGGAAGATGAACTGAAAACAGCTTATAACGCATATGTACAATTTATGGAAGATTTTGAGGAAGAATAAATGGATAAAGCAATTATAGAGCAGGTAAAAGAAAAGGACTTCACCACGGATGAAGCAATGTACGTTAAAGAAGGACATCATTTGAAGAAGGCTATTGAGATTATGAGAAGACCTGCATATGGAGGAATCTATGGAAAGAACAAAGATTAGTGGAATTAAGATAAGTATCTGGGATTTGATGCCACATCCGGATAATCCAAGGAAGAACGTAGGAGATGTATCCGAATTGGCAGAAAGCATCAAGAAGAATGGAATTATGCAGAACCTGACGGTTATGCCGGAAGAATGTCTGACAAAGGAACCGGAAGAACAGCCAAACATCAAAAAAGAATCTTCTAAGAAGTATTATGTTTTGATTGGCCACAGAAGATTAGAAGCTGCAAAGAAAGCAGGACTAAGTGAAGTACCTTGTACAGTTATTAGTAATATAAGCAAAAAGCAGCAGGTCGGAATTATGCTTGAGGAGAACATGCAAAGACATGATCTGACAGTGTGGGAGCAGGCCTCTGGGTTCCAGATGATGTTAGACCTTGGTTCTTCAGTGGATGAGATTGTCGAAAAGACTGGATTTGCTCGTTCTACTGTATATCACAGACTAAACATTGCAAAGTTGGATAAGGATGTGGTGGAAGAAAAGGAGAAAGACAAAGATTTTCAGTTATCAATCAAGAGTCTGATCGCATTGGAGCAGATTAAGGACGTCGAAAAAAGAAATGAATTGCTGGAAATGTCTGATAATATAGCGGAGTTGAATATCAGTATTGAAGATGCTGTCGAAGAACAGCAAATGGATGAGAATCGAGAGAACGTATTACCAATCTTAAAAGAGTTAGGTATTGAGACTTATAAGGGCAATAATTTTTATTCATGGAATAATAGCTTTGAAGTCGTTGAAGAAATTGATTTGAGAGAAGAATTTTCTTCAGAAGATTTTGACATCGATTGCCAAGAAAAGCTGTACTACAAAGAAGGGAGTTGCTGCATATATATCTTCTATAAGAAAAAACAGGAGAAGCGCAAGAAGACAAAAGAAGAATTAGAACGAGAAGAAAAAAATAAGCGAATAAAGCAGCTTAAAGAACTATATTCAGAGATGGTCAAGAAAAGAAAAAGACAAATCAAGGATATTGTTGTCAATAAAACAAATAAAAGACCAGATGACATCATTCTGGTAAAAGAATTGTGGAGTGTTCTAAAAGAATACTGTGCATACTTGCAATACGGTCATTATGGTGCAATGGTCACAGGGAAAAGTACTTGGGAACTTACAGAAGAAGAAAAAGAATGGCCGGAAGACTTATCTATCAATGAGGAAATGCTTGTAGAAATTGCAAACCTAGAAGCTTGTCCAATTGATTATTATGGCCGTTTTGATATAGAAAAAGCAAACAAGGAAAGAAAGCTATATGATGCATTAGCTAATTATGGGATTAAATTGACGGAAGAGGAAAGACAAATAATTACTGGGACACATGAGCTTTACAACGAGGAGGACTAATGAAATTATTAGCGACAATTGTACTTGTAATGATAGTTATGGTTCTGTGGTTTATCTGCGCAGCAGCAGGATATGAAAGTGATTTAGATTTTAAAGAAAAAGAGCCTGAAAAAGAAATAAAAGAAAGTCGGGTAACGGTAATTAACTTAGAGACGATGGAGGTAGAAGAAGATGTTTCTAAAATTAAGCAAACTGGCCAAGGTAATGAAGCTGAACTATAACAGCTTCGGCTTACAGGTCATTAATGATAAAGGTGTTCTGATAATTAAGGGGAAAAACTTCGCTTGCAGGTTTGCCGGCGAAGTAGTCCCAAAAGAAGTTCTGGGAGAATTGATTAAACTGATTGGTAAAATTCCATGTTCGGGAGAGGCTTTTAATTATTCCCCTGGTGGAGCACAAGTAATCAATTATCTTCCGGATGAAAGGTTACTTGCTGAACCGGAAAAGTACTGGACGGAAACAATGATGCGATTTTCGAGTGAATATAGAGATTACCGCATTTTTGAAGACTATCAATATGGAAAGCATGCTGTCGCTACATATTTGCTTGAATTAATTGATAAAAAAGAAATCAAGAAACAGGAAGAAGCAGGGGAAACAATCTATCAATGCTATTCAGAGGATGGAATTTTAGACTGTGTGATGTGGTCCGATGGAGAAACTACATTGCTCATTGAGACAATAGAAGAAGGAAGTAATGAGTCCATCGATAATTTCTTGGATGTAATTAAACCTTTTAAGTGCCCAGTAGAATAAACGCACGGACCGGTAGTTCAGTTGGTTAGATCACTCGAGATATGACTCGTGATGTCGTAGGTTCGAATCCTGCCCGGTCCAACATTTTAGTCAGAAGAGGAGATAAGTAGATGGGAGATATGGATACAGATTATATACAAGTACATATGTTAAAAATCGAAAAACAGTATTATTACTATGCAAGTAGAGGAATGAAGCCGTGGGAGATTCGTATCAATGATAGAAATTTTCAGTGTGAAGACCGGGTGATTCTTCAAGAATGGGATAAAGCAAAGGAGAAATATACCGGAAGAGAAATACACGGAACAATTACATATATATTAGATAAATTTCCTGCATTAGAACCAGGATACGTTGCATTCACAGTTGATTTTGATAAGCAAGGAAAAAGTATTAAAGAATTTTTCAGATGTCCGCAATTTAAAAAAAGGCATAGGAAGTTCTGCAGGGGCACCAGCATCCAAAAAAATATTAAAAAGTACACATAAATGATTTTTTATTGTCCCCCATTATAAATAGATTTTCAAAATTGGTGCCTCTTACAGAGCTGACTATGTTCCTCACTAATAAGGTGGGTATAGGTACCCTAATGAGGTTGGTTTAAAAGGAAGGAGCTATTATGGATAAATCAAAAAGATTAAAAGAAATAATCGATGAAGTTTTTGAAGTGAACGAAAAATTAACAGAAGAGAATGAGAATTTAACAGCGGAAAATGGAAAGTTGAAAGATGAAAATAGATGGATTCCGCTAGATGAAGAACTTCCGGAACCGGATAAATACATATTATTATCGTTAGAAAATTTCACGATGCCACTGATTGGAAGGTATGAAGTGGATGATGATGAAGGTGGAAGCTTCTATGAGGGAGACGAGTCTACTACATTAAGCGAGCAGGGATTGTTTGTGAATGCATGGAAACCGTTGCCGGAGCCTTATAAGGAGGATAATGATGTTTAAAGTTAACGAAGATATAATTAGAGAATCAATTTATAAATATGGGAAGCAGATGCAAACTGTGGTATGCATGGAAGAATTGGCTGAATTAACCCAGGCACTTAGTAAACAATTAAGAGGTTCTGGAAACGAGGAAAATTTGATTGAAGAAATTGCAGATGTGTATATATGCCTCAAGATGATTTCAGTAATGTACTTTGTAAATGAAAAAGTAATTGAGGAAAGTATTAAAAATAAGCAAATGAGAACTCATAAAAGAATAGAGGGTGAAGAATGAACCTAATGTATGACGAAGATACTCAGAGATGGTTCTATCAGAATCCATTCTCGCAAACAACAGTTTGCAAATGTGAAGATTGCGGATTGTACTACAAGCCAATCCTAGGTCATAGATGCAAAAAAGGAGTGAAAAGAGGTGGTAAGGGATGATTTTAGTTGATGAAGTATTACATGCGATAAAAGAAAATAATTTTGTTTTTAAAGAATTTGATTTTTCTGAAAATGCGGAAGAAAAATGGTTATGGTATTACGCAGAAGAACGACTGTATTTGATTTGCAATGAATACATTAGTCCGCGAACAGGAGAAGTAACTAGAACATATTTTTTGGAATATGGCACAAGTCCTTTAGATGCATTTTCGAAGATAGGGAAGGTGGTAAAGAATGAGCAATGAACAAAAATTGTTTGAACAAAAGTACAAAAATGATGTTGAACACGAAGCGAAATTTATACTAGGCAGTTTGATTAGTACAGCATTAGACGAAGATTACGAAACAGATGTTTTTGTTAGACATGTTTTGAATAAAGCAAGGGAATTATTACAAAGAGGAAATGAGGAATGAAATTGCCGATCAAGAAAATGTTTAAAATAAAACGCACGAAGTGGTTACTATCGAATGATTCAATAAGGAAACGAATCATAGCGTGGAACAAGAGAGTGTGAAAAGAGGTGGTAAGGAATGTACGCAGAAAGAAGACTAGATAATGAAATAAACATAGCTTGTGCATTGGAAAATGCATTAAAAGATGAAATGAAAAAATATGCAGACAAAAGAATAGAAGATTTTAAAGAAAAACTGGGAAATGAACTTAAAGAGATGGAAGCGGAAATGATTTCAAAAGTTGCGACAAAATTGATGATGCAGTCAGAGGCGGATCCATTTCAACCAACGCTACATATTAAGTTCATTTCCCAGTTTTTCTTTAAAATCTTCTA
>JAILRZ010000065.1 GCA_024697845.1 Eubacterium sp.
TAAATATCATAGCCGTCCGTTCTCTCAGGGCTGGCAGTCATTCCAAGCATAAACTTAGGGTTAAAATAATCGATAATCTTTTGATAACTCTTGGCTCCTGCCTTGTGAGTCTCGTCGATGATAATATAGTCAAAATAATCCCTGGCAAAAGACTTTAATGTTTCATCCTTTGACATGGTCTGCACTGTTGAAAACAAATAATCCGCGTCACTATCGTGATGATTTCCGGTTAGCAGTCCTGTATTAATTCCATTGCCAAGAACATCTTTGAAACTGTCTTCTGCCTGCTTTAAAATCTGCTCGCGGTGCACGAGGAAAAGCATCTTCTTTGGTGAAAAATTGCGCACGTCGAAGGCAGAGAGATATGTTTTGCCGGTACCTGTTGCAGAAACGAGTAATGCTTTCCGTTCTCCCATTGCCCGAAGATTTTCCAAAGACTTCGTTGCTTCCCGCTGCATAAGATTTGGTTTCAAAGTATAACTTTTTAAACGAGCAACTTTATTAACTTTTGCTGCTTTTCTTTGCTCTTTAAATCGAGGTTCATACTCCGTCTCAATCCATTCTTCCGTGAGAATCATGGCTCTCTCCCACATAGATTCAAACTCAAGATTCGTTTCTAATATCAACTCACCCCGTTCTAGTGATGTCACTTTTAAGTTCCACTCTTTATTAGACTTTAACGCATTCTGCGTCAGGTTTGAACTTCCCACAATGAAGGTTTTCTTTTCGCCTTCCTTGAACATATATCCTTTCGTATGAAAATTTTCCTCTGTCACAACGCGTACTTCTAAATTTGAAAATTTCAGCAGCTCACGCAATGCCCCAGGTTCATTGAAGGATAAATAATCGGTTGTAAGTATTCGTCCCCTTACTTGTGGATGTCTTTTCTCCAATTCCTTTAATATTTCTTTAATGACAATTAATCCACTCTTTGTTACAAAGGCCACAGAAAACCAAAAGGAATCGCAATTTTTTAACTCATGTTCGATATGTGCTAAGACTGTATTTCCTTTGTATGTATTATTGTATAGTAATTTCGGCCGCAACAATTCTTCCGACTCATAAGTCGAATCAATAAATCCTGTATGAGCACCTGCTATAATTTGTTCTGCTAGATTTGTCATTCGTTCAATTCCTCTCTTATCCCAAAATCAATGCTCCAATTGCTCCAACAATGGTCAAAATGAATATGACATAGATTAAACAGCCGACACAACCACTTCCCATCGCTTGACCGGTTCTCCGTTCTCTTTCACACCGATCAATGTCATTTTGTACTATATTAAATTCAATAAAATCATCAAAAGAATCTTTTTTCCCATCCATATTCCAATCATTTAATGCCATAAGATTTCTCCTTTCTTCCTATACCATCAATTGTTCACTAACCACATCTTCCGTGTCTACCTTTGCCTGCAACATCATTATCAAAAGCTTATCCAATTCCCAGGATTAATGATGCCATCTTAAAATAAACCAATAGCGAAATAGCATCTACAATTGTTGTAATAAACGGGCTTGCCATAACAGCCGGATCAAATCCAATTTTATAGGCCAAAAGTGGTAGCGTACATCCTACAATTTTTGCACATGCTATGGTAATAAGAAGCGTGAGGCATATTGTAAGTGCCACAGATACAGAAATACCACTTAATCCCAATAAATATTTGTCTATCGTAAGAAGTTTCACAAAATTAGCACCTGCCAGTGTTAAACCACAAAGCAAAGCCACTCTGATTTCCTTCCATATAACTTTCGCTAAATCCTCAAAATCAACTTCCTTTAGGGAAATCCCTCGAATTACTGTAACCGATGCCTGAGATCCTGAGTTTCCACCGGTATCCATGAGCATCGGAATGTATCCTGTCAGAATTGAAAACTTTTGCAACGCATTTTCAAAACCATTAATGATTGAGCCTGTAAACGTTGCAGAAATCATCAACAACAACAGCCATGGCATACGGGATTTCCATAATTCAAATATGCTTTGCTTCAGATATGGCTTATCCTGCGGTACAATCGCTGCCATTTTTTCAATATCCTCTGTGGTTTCTTCCTGAATAACGTCTAATACATCATCGACTGTTACAATACCCACTAGCCTGTTTTCATGGTCTACAACCGGCATTGCAATCAAATTATAATGACTAAACTGTTGCGCTACCAACTCCTGATCATCCGTTGTTTTCACAGAAAGAACATTGCCGTTCATAATTTCTTCCATTGTTACTTCTGATTGAGCCATTATAAGCTGTCTGATATTTACAACACCAATCAATTCTCTTTTCTTGGATGTGACATAGCAGGTATTAATAGTTTCTTTTTCAATTCCACTTCTTCGAATTTGTCTTATTGCGTCTTCTGCAGTCATTTTGGGTCTCAATTCCACATACTCCGTTGTCATGATACTTCCGGCAGAGTCTTCCGGATACCGAAGTATTTCATTAATCAGATTACGCTTTTCTGCATCAGCCTGCATTAAAATTCTTGTAACCACATTAGCCGGCATTTCTTCAACCAAATCAACCGCATCATCTACATATAATTCATCAATTACTTCTTTTAACTCATTGTCAGAAAATCCTTTAATGAGCAACTCCTGCGTGTCAGAATCCATTTCAACAAATGTATCTGCTGCCAGTTCTTTTGGTAAAAGTCTAAACAACCTTGTTACATAGACTTCCTCTAAATCTTCAAATAAAGATGCAATATCCGGAGCATTCATTGTTGCCAGAACATCTCTTAAAGTTGCATATTTTTTTGCCACTGATAGTGCAATAATACTAGCTTTTAATGTTTCATATGAATCTGTCATTTTTTCTCCTTTCACATCAGTGTCAACCAAATTATATTCTGAATTACCACCCCAAAAACCATAGTATATATGGCATAAGTTTTCTCTTTTTTGATTATACCACACTATCATCATATTTTTCTTTCATATTGGTTTATCAGAGAAAAAATAGTATAATGAAAATTGCAGAATACCACAGGAGGTTGTTAAATGACTATCACCGGCTACTTAACAGAACATTGGGGACTATTAGTTGTATTAATAGGACTTTCAACGATTATATTATCAGATACACATTTGGAACGAATAATGTTACGTCGCATGGCAGGGATTATTATTCTGCTTTTCATATATTCTACTAGCTGCTATGTTGAAACATATCTTGGAAATCAACCAAACTATACGATTCTCAGACCTATTTTATCTGCGGCGAATTACAGTTTAATTGTTTATATCTTGATTAATATTATTCTGGTTGTTTATCCAAAGCACAACCTTTATTTTTGGATTCCCGCAACGTTGAATTGCCTACTGTGCTTTATTTCAATTAAGACAAAAATTGTCTTTTATATTTCCTCTGACAATCACTTTGGTCGTGGACAATTTGGATATCTGACTTATTGGGTATGCCTGTTCTATTTGGTCTATTTGATTGTAATCATTTTGCACAATGTCAAAACCAAAGCAGAGGATTATTCTTTACCGATTTTCATGACTTTATCCTCAATCTTGTGTCTGGCGATGCCATTGTTTTTTGAAAATATGGCGTCCCATTGGTTTAATGTAACAATTGCTATTAATATTCTTTTTTATTATATTTACGTTTTGCAACAGTATACGAAAAGAGATTCTCTTACGAATCTTTTAAATCGTCAAAGTTACTATCGCGATGCAGAAAAATATATGAATTCCATTACCGCTTATATTGCAATGGATATGAATGGATTAAAAGAAATTAACGACCGGGATGGACATTTGGCGGGAGATTTGGCTTTGAAAACTGTTGCCGATTGTTTTTGGGAAGTATCTCATCACAATCACCGGGTTTATCGAATCGGCGGCGATGAATACGCCATCTTATGCATTGATTCACCGGAAGATGATGTAAAGGAATTAATCCAACGTATTCAGGAATCACTGAAAAAAACCGCCTATTCCTGTTCCATCGGTTATGCAATGAAGCAAGAAGACAGTACCCTGGATACCCTGTATCAGACCGCTGACGAAATGTTGTATCAAGAAAAGAAAAAGTATTATGAAACTACCGGAAAAACGCGGCATAGAAGATAGAAAAAAACCGATGCAATCGCATCGGTTTTTTTAGTTTATCCAAATAATTGGCTAATCGCAGGCTTCCTACATTGTTGGTCCAATAGAAAATTGTGCTTACATTTACATCTGAGGATTTAATTTATCGCTTGACAACTATCCTTGTCATTTGTTATATTGTTTTTGACAAGAAAAGTTGTCATTTTCGAAAATGCAAATTTAACCCAAATTCATGAAAGGGGTGTCAAAAAGGAAGGTGGTATGAATGCCATTAAATAATTGTTTAAAAGAATACCGAGCAAAGCTCGGAGTGAATCAACAGGAAATGGGGAAATTAGTGGGGACCTCCCGACAGACCATTTCTCAGATTGAGCGGGGAGATTATTCTCCGTCAGTTACATTAGCACTGAAAATTGCCAAGGTTTGCAATGTCAGTGTCGAGGATATTTTTCAGTATGAGGAGGAGTAAAATGATGAACACAGATACAATCGTAAAAACGGATAAAAAGTTAGTATTTAAGTTTCTGGCATTTCTATTAGGATGCTTTATTTTGGGAGCTATCTGCGGAGGCAGTATTGCCATTTTAGAAGATAACAATTTAATTCCGTCCAATGAATTTTTCGCAAAACCTATTAGTAGTATCACTCCGGTTCTATTTATTGCTTTCAACGTAATTTTCTTGGTGCTTTCGCTAGTAAGCTATTTCAAATCCAAACATCAATACAATCATTGGGACGGAGGAGACGAATCGGTAATTGATACAATTGAACATCAATTAAATTATCCTATGGTATTTTGCAATATTGCTATGATTTTTAATTTGGTTTTCTATGCGGTCATCGTTTATTTCATTGAAAATAATTACTACCATGGAAGTATGAAGACTATCATTGAAAGATCCGTTCCGGTCGTATTCCTTCTGGGGTTGGCCTGGACTGTAATCATCAATAATTGCACCGTAAATCTGGTGAAGCGAATGAATCCTGAGAAACAGGGCAGCGTATTTGACCGAAATTTTCAGAAACAGTGGGAAGATAGTTGTGACGAAGGCCAAAAACTAATCATTTATAAAAGTGCCTACGCTGCTTTTAAATGGGTGAATCTCACCTGTATTACCCTCTGGGTCATTGGGTTTGTTGGTATTTTTTCATTCCACACAGGAATCTTGCCGGTGATTTTTACATGTATCATTTATTTTGTGTCAAATATGGCTTTTATGGTGACATCGATCAAGTTGGAAAAGTAAGGAAAATCAATCGGAAACGGATTCGCACCACTCGTTGCTTGTACCTTCCCCCGGTATTTCAATTGCCAAATGAGAAAACCAGGAATCCGGTGCTGCACCATGCCAATGCTTTACTTCAGCCGGAATATTTATAATCGTTCCGGGAGTCATCTCGACCTTCTCCTTTCCCCATTCCTGATAGAATCCTCTTCCACCAACGCAAATGAGCATCTGACCACCACCTGATTTTGCATGATGAATATGCCAATGATTTCTGCATCCTGGTTCAAAAGTTACATTAAAAATAGGAATCTGCTTTTCAGAAACAGGTGCAAGGTAACTTTGCCCATCAAAATACTGAGCATATGCATCATTAGGGTTCCCGATTGGAAAGAATATTGTATTTTGAAATTGATCCTTTTCTGTCAATTCAGGAATCTGCTCATCGTACACTTCTTTTGCCAGATTAAAAACAGCCCAAGCCTTCGGCCACCCAGCATAGAATGCCACATGGGTAATTACTGCTGCCATTTCTTTTTGTGACACCCCATGATTTTTTGCATTTGTTATGTGATACTTCAAACTACTATCGGTAATTCCCTGAGCCATAAGAGCCACCACTGTAATTATACTTCTCGTCTTTAAATCAATATCTTGATTATTCCAATTTTCCCCAAAGAGAACATCATCATTAAAATGTGCAAACTCAGGTGCGAAATCCCCGAGCTGTGTTCTTCCCGCTGTCTGTACTATTTTTTCTTTCATTTTATAAGCCCTCCTTATTTTCTTATAACTTGTCCGGAAGACGCCCAAAACCTTGGTGTTATTTTAGACCTCTAATAAATTCATCCGCCGACTGTCTCCTACATACTTGCTTTAATTACCTGTTTTACATCATCCTTTGTTAAAACCTTGTATCCGCCCTCAAGGATAAGTGTTCCTTCAGTAATTCCATCAATCATCTCTTCAGTCGCACCCAGTTCAGATATATTCAATGCGACACCTATCTGTCTCATCCAATCTTCCATTGCCTGAAGCCCTTCCTCTGCAATCTGTTCATCAGTCTTTCCTTCTTCACAAATTCCCCAGACTTCTGTTGCAAATCTCTTAAATTTTGCCAGACCATAAGGCATAATAAATCTATAATATGGTAGTGATACCGCAGATAAAGTCATGCCGTGTGTTGCATCAGTATAGGCTCCTACTGACTGTCCTATCATATGAACCATCCAGTCTGTTGTCTTTCCTCTGGAAATCAATGTATTTAATGCCCATGTTGCTGTCCACATAATATTAGAACGTGCTTCATAATCTTCAGGATTTTCGATTGCAATTAATGAGCTGTGAATCACTGACTTCATTAACGCCTCTGCTATATAGTCGCTTGTGTTATCATCCTCGCCGGAAAAATACTGTTCACAAATGTGATTGAAGATATCATAAATCCCTGCCACCATCTGTCTCTTTGGCAATGAGAATGTATACTTCGGATTGAGGATTGAAAACTTTGGCATGACCTCTTCACCAAATACATGACCTATTTTCAGTTTCTGTTCATGATTTGTTATAACTGCTCCGCCATTCATTTCAGAACCTGTGCCTGCCATAGTAAGAATACATCCAACAGGAACTATTTCGCATGTAGGCTCTTCAAATCTGATATA